>JASLXG010000162.1 GCA_030740435.1 Alphaproteobacteria bacterium
AACCGCCCCCATTGCTTTGAGAGCTGGAGCATATTTCGAGTTCAACATGGCAATCATGTCATCATCTGGGGACCGATCACCTTTCCACGTAGAAATTGTTGCGTAACTCATCTTCCTCGCCTTTCATCCGACATTTCCCAGATAATGCTTAAAGCGCTATCGTCCGCTGGTGGAGCTCGTATCCGGGCCACGACCCCGAGCTTTTCCGTCACCACCCGAGCTGGACCGCAGGCCGCAACGAAAGCGCCTAGTTGCACGTCGCCGCCGCGGTGGGCTCAAACCTGCCTTGAGCGACATTCACCAGATAGCCTCCGGGTTCGCGGAAATCTTACCACCGTGCCACCGTCGAGGGAACGGGATCATTTTCGCGGCCACCCGATGACCTGATTTCTCGATTTTCCTGTGTCGGGAAGCCCATTTGTCCATATTTTCAGTCATCCAGAAGCACCTCTCCCGTCGCTTTGCACCCGCCATCGATTTCCTCGGTCTACGCCGGAGCGGGTCTTCGTCGTAGATCATCAATCAAGCTCAGGATTTTCCCGATTGAGCTATTGGCCGGCCAACCCCGCAGTTACGACGTCCCGGCCGACAGCGGCAATGTCGTCAGCCACGCCTTCTGCCCGACCTGCGGCGGCCAGCTCTACGTCTCGTCCAGCGGCCGGCCCACGCATCTCTCGATCAAGGCCGGCTCGCTCGACGATCCATCGTGGCTCAGGCCCGATAGCCGCATCTGGAGCCGGAGCGCCCAGCCCTGGGGCATGGTGAAGGGCGATATCGAGAGCTTCGAGGCGGGATTCGGTAAATAGGGCTCCAGGGCATGCAATAAGGAGGAACCGGTCATCGACCTGGGAACGCTGCTGCCGCGCCATGCGCGCTATCGCCCCGGCCACCCGGCGCTGGCCATCGGCAACCGGCGGCTGGATTTCGCCGAGCTAAACGCCGAGGTTGACCGGCTGGCCAAGGCGTTGCTGCGGGCGGGCTTGGGGAAAGGCGACAAGGTTTCGACGCTGCTGCCCAACTGCCTCGAACAGGTGTTGATGTATGGCGCGGCGGCGCGCACCGGCATCGTCATTGTGCCCTGCAGTCCGCTCCTGCAAACCGGCGGGCTGGTATCGCTGCTCAACGATTCCGACACCTTATTGCTGCTGGCCGACGCCAGCTTCGCCGATACCGTGACGGCGGCGCGGACCGATCTGCCGGCCATCGCGGACGAGCGCTATGTCTTGGTAGGCAGGGGAATGAGGTAGGGCGGGTTGAAGGGGTGGCCGACGACGGTGCGTTCGGGATGTCGGCAGCGCACCTGGATGTCGGACATGGCTAGCCCCGAGGTGCTGCTGAGCAACACCACGTCGGGCGCCGCGGCGGCGTCGAGCTCGGCGAAGGCGGCGATCTTGGTTTCCAGATTTTCGGGGCCGCTTTCCTGCACCACCTGAACGCTTGCCGCCATGGCGGCAAGCGAGGGGGCGAAGTGCAGGCGCTCGGGGTCGGCGCCTGGCGCCAGGCCCAGGTTTTCCATGGTGGGCCAGGCCGCTGCCACCAACTGGCGCGCGGCCTCGGGTCCCTCGGGCGCCGGGTCGTAGGCCACGACATCGAATCCCAGCCTGAGGAAATGGGCCGCCCAACCAGCCCCGATGTCCCCGGCGCCGAGCAAGCCGACGGATTCGATTTCGCTGGCCGGGGTAAACATGGCCGCAAATGTCGGGTCGAAAGCCGAAATTGAAAATCGAATTTTCTAGATGGTTCTGATCGGGAAACCCGATCTCGGCGGTCAGAAAGCCGTGCGATCGGCGCCCTTCAAACCGAGCAACTCGCGGGCCTCGGCCGGGCTGGCGACGTCGAGCGACAACTCGGCCAGGATACGGCCTATTTTCTCCACCTGCGCCGCGTTCGAGGGCGCCAGCTCGCCCTTGCCCAGATAAAGATTGTCTTCCAGCCCGACCCGCACGTTGGAGCCCATGATGGCGCCAGTGGTGACCAGGCCGAGCTGGAAGCGGCCGCCGCCCAGCACCGACCACACCCAGTCGTCGCCCAGCAGACGATCGGCCGTGCGCTTCATGAACACCAGATTGTCGATGTCGGGACCGATGCCGCCGAGGTTGCCGAAGATGGTCTGGACAAACAGCGGTGGTTTGACCAGGCCGCTGTCGAGGTAATAGGCCAGGGTATAGAGATGCCCCACGTCGTAGGCTTCGAATTCGAAGCGCGTACCCAGATCGCCCACCTTCTCCAGCATGTATTCGATGTCGGAGAAGGTGTTGATGAAGGGCTCGGTGCGTGAAGATTCAAGGTACGGCTGCTCCCAGTCGTGCTGCCACTTGTCCTGGTAGCGCGCGATCATCGGATGGTAGCCGAAGTTCATGGTGCCCAGGTTGAGGGTGCAAAGCTCTGGTTCCGTGCGGAACACCACTTTCAGCCGTTCCTCCGCCGACATGCCGGTGCCGCCGCCGGACGAGATGCTGACCACGGCGTCGCAGCCCTGCTTGATGCGCGGCAGGAAGCGCATGAAGACCTCGGGATCGCCGGTCGGCTCGCCGTCATCCTGACGGCCGTGCAGGTGCACGATGGCGGTCCCGGCCTGGGCCGCGGCGATCGATTGCTCGGCGATCTCGTCGGGCGTACACGGCAGATGGGGCGACATGGTCGGCGTGTGGGCCGATCCGGTTATGGCGCAAGTGATGATGACTTTGCCCGAGGTTGCCATGGTGCCTCCTGTTGCCCAACTGTTGCCTTCGTCTGTTATTCCCCTAACCCAATGTTCGGGGCGCAACAAGGGACTTTTGCCCGGCTTGTTTCAGGGGCCGGCAAACAGCTAGAATTGGCGATCTTGGGGGGGACGAAAACGTGCGACGAATGACAACCGCTACCATTCTGGCTGCGGCCCTGGCGGGCCCTGGTGGCTACCTCGGCCGAGGCGGCCAGCAAGAAAAAGCCGGCCAAGGAGAAGGCCCAGCCGGGGCCGCCGACGGCCGCCGCCGTGGTGCTCGATTCCATGAGCGCGCCGGTGCTGCGTGGCAAGCGCTTTTATCGCTTCGAATTCGCCGTCATCACCATGAAAATCATCAGCCTCAAAAAGGCCAGCAAGATCTGCCGCAAGCGCTACGCCCTGACCGAGGCCTTCCTCGAGGCGCTTTACGAGAATCCGATCAATACGCGCACCAGGAAAGCGGACCGGGCCCGCGCCGAGAAGCTTCTCATGAAGGCGGCGGTAAAGGTGCTCGGTGCCAAAGTGATCGGCGGCCTGAGCGTCAAATGGAAGCGCCACGCCGGAGCCGGTCAGCGCTCTATTTTCGGCACCTATCACGACATCATCTGCAAAGACGTAAAGGGCGCTTAGAGCGGATCGAGCGGATCTCAGCAAATGAGATCCGGCTTTTTTGTCGCTCACGGCGGCTCCGCTTCGCTCCGCTGCCTGCACGGGCGCGCCGCAGGGGCGGCGGGTCGCGCCGTCGCTCCCGTTGGCTCTTTATCGCTCACGGCGGCTCCGCTTCGCTACGCTGCCTGCGCGGGCGCGCCGCAGGAGCGGCGGGTCGCGGTCGCTCCCGTTGCACCAAGACCAAGCCGCAAAAAAACACACGTGGTATCGGCAATAAGCCGCGCCCCGGCACGGGGGGCGGAGGCCAAGGGCGCGGATGCGCCCGCCCGGTGAGGGTCGAATCAAGACTCCGCGGATGCGCCCGCCCGGTGAGGGACTAACAAAAAGCCGCCTGTGGCGGCGCCCGCCCGGTGAGGCTCTAATCAAGACCGACCGGCCAGGAAGGCATCGATGGCGGCCACGCATTCCACTTCGTCAAGCAGCGGCGTGTGGCCGCGGTGGGCCACGGTGAGGCGTTGGAGGTCTGGTTTTTCCGCCGCCATGCGCTCGAAGGTGGCCGGGCTGAGAAGATCGGACAGGGCGCCCCGGATGGCCAGCGTGGGAATGTGGCGTAGCGCGCCGAACAGCGGCCAAAGATCCCCCGGCGGCGGTGCCGCCTTGAGCGCCTTGGCCAACTCGAGGTCGTAATCGAGGTGCAATCGGCCATCGTCGCCCGGCTGGAAGGTGTTGTGCGCCATTTCCAGCCAGGCCGCTTCGTCGAGCCCCGGGTAGGCTGGGCTGAAAAGGTGTCTGAGGTAGCTCACGGCAGCTTGCCAGTCGGCCTGCGGTGCCGGCGTGCCGACGTGGTCGGCGATGCGTTCAAAGCCATCACCGGCGAATTCGGGGCCCACGTCGTTGAGGATGACGCCGGCCAGCAGCGTCGGACGCACACAGGCCAGCGCCATGGCCAGTAGCCCTCCCAGCGAGGTGCCGACCACCACCAGGCTCGAAATGTTGGTCGCCGCCGCCAGGTCGAGGATGTCGCCGACGTAGACCTCGGGCCGGTAGTTGCGCCAATTGCGGTCGTAGGCCGAACGGCCGCGGCCGTGGTAGTCGAGCGCCAGCACCCGGCAGCCCAAGGACCCGTGGCGCGCCCCGTCGTGCGCCAGGCGGCTGGCCAGGTGGTGGAAATCGCCGGACTGGCTGGTCAGGCCGGAAAGGCACAACAGCGCCGGACCCGGCGCCAGCACCTCGCCGTAGTCGCGGTAGGCCAGCCTGAGGCCGTCCTGGGCCGTCAACTGGCACTGGCGGTAGCCTTCGGGCCGGCGTTCGGACGCTGCCACCGTCAGCCCCCGTGCAGGTCGGCCGCGAGGCCCAGTTGCACCGGCCGCTCGGCCAGGCGCTGGCGGTAGACCTGCAGGTTGCCGAGCACGCGCTGCACATAGTCGCGGGTCTCGGTGAAGGGGATCTGCTCGATCCAGTCGATGGCGTCGACCTCCTGCTTGCGAGGATCGCCGAAGGTGCGCAGCCAGCGTTTGACGCGCGGCGTGCCGGCGTTGTAGGCGGCCAGGGCCAGCACGTAGGAGCCCTTGTAGAGCTTTATGAGCTCGGCCAGGTAGGTCGAGCCCAGCCGGCTGTTGTAGTCGGCATCGCTGAGCAGGCGGCGCTTGCTGTAGCGGATCTTGTGGCGCCGGGCCAGCTTGCGCGCCGTACCCGGCATCAATTGCATCAGCCCCAGCGCCCCGGCCCAACTTTCGGCCTTCCGGTCGAACTGGCTTTCCTGACGGGCTAGCGCCAGCAGCAGCGGCCGCTCGACGTCCTTGTGGCCGGCAAAGCGGGGTACCGGATAGCCTTCCTCGATCAGCGCCAGGCCGGTCCGGCCGGCGCGCTTGGCTACCGCCACGGCGAGATCGATGCGGCCCAGCTCGCGAGCCAAGCGGGCCACCAGGACGCTTTCGCCGGGCTCAGCGGCGGCCAGCAGCGCCATAAAAAAGGGCCGTAACTGCTCGCGCTGGCCAAGCTCCGCCAGCAGCCGGCAGGCCCCCACCAGGCGGCGCTGGCGGAAGCGTTGGTAATCAGCGGCGTCGGGCTGCGGTGCCGACGGCAATGCCAGCCGGGCCCCGGCATCCAGCTCCAGCACCGCCAGCTGGCCATGGTAGGTGGTGGGATGCGCCGCCGCCAGGCCGTACCAAACCTCGGCCGCCAGATCGTCGTCCTGGGCCGCCGCCGCCCGGCCCGCCCAGTAGGTGGCACGGGCGACGGAGACGGGATAGCGCACCTGGAGGAAGATGCGCCAGAAGTGTTCGGTCGCGACGTCGGCGTCGTCGAGGAATCGCATCGCCAGCCAGCCGGCCAGCCATTCCGCCTCGGCCACCGCCGAGGCCTCATGCTGGCCGTGGTCTCGGGCCAGGTAGTAGGCCTCGCTGATGTGGCCGCGGTAGAGCGCCTTGCGGGCCAGGACGCGGCGCTCGCGCCACCAGGGCCCGGCCCGGCCGAGCTCGGCCGGGGCCGGAATGAGGAAGGCCACGGCGTCGTCATAGCGCCCCTTGAGGCGGCGCCAGCGCACCCGCTCGAAGACCAGGCCGGGGCGCTGGCGCAGTTCAGCGGGCACCTGGGCGATGGCGGCGTCGACGCGGGGCGAGGATTCCATCAACGCCAGGCGCGCCCGGCCCAAAACCTTGGCTTCGCCATTGACCCGGCGCAGCATGCGATAGGCACCGCGGCGCTGGCGGTCCCAGATCAGGCGGTCGAGCCGGGCCTCATGATCGCCGGCTCTCAGCAGCTTGCGGTGGCGGCGGTAGAAGCGGCGTTCGTCGCCATAGGGGAACTTGCCGTTGATCCAAGCGTCGCGCAGCCGGGCCAGGCCGGCCGCCTGCTTGCCTTCGGCCAGCAGCAACTCCGCCAGCGCCAGTTTGCCTCGCCCGCTTTGCGGTGGGTAGCGCGCGAACCAGGCCCGCAACCGGCTCTTGTCTTGACTCCCTGTGGCCCGCAAGGCCGCCGCCTCGGCGCTTTGCCGCAGTTCCTGCTGGCCGGGCCAGTCGGCGTGCCCTTCGATGAAGGTGGTGATCTCGGCGAAGCTGGCGGTGGGCTGGGGCTGCTTGAAGTGGAGCCAGGTCAGAATCTCGGCCGGCAGGCGGTTCTCGGCCCGCGCCGCCAGCTGGGTGGCGCTTTTCCACTTGCCCGCCTGGGTGGCCTTGAAGGCCCGGCGGTAAAGCGCAACGTCGCCCGGCGAGAGCATCGGCCGGGCCCCGTCTTTCGTCGTGTCCCGCCCCCAAGCGGGGGTGGCCGCGAGCAACACGGCGAAGGCGAGGAATAGCGGACGGCTGGGCAGCATGCGGCAGGTTTCGCTAGGCTCGAGGCGCTCCCGGCCGGCAGCGGCCCGGCCACCGGACGGGGCGATGATAGCGGCGCTGCCCCCTGGGCCACAAGGCAGCGTTGCAAAGAGGCGGCTACTTCGCTTGCCCGAGCGCTATTAAGTGGCTATTTTCCCCAGGATTTCCCGGCAAGAGGGGTGGGCCATGTTTCAGGGATCAATCGTTGCGTTAATCACGCCGTTTCGCGACGGGGCGGTCGACGAGAAGGCTTTTCAGTCCTTCGTGGAATGGCAGATCGAGCAGGGAACCCATGGCCTGGTGCCCTGCGGTACCACCGGCGAATCACCAACGCTGAGCCACGAAGAACACATGCGGGTCACCGAGTTGTGCATCGAGGCGGCAGGCGGACGGGTGCCGGTGATCGCCGGCACCGGCTCCAACTCGACGGCCGAGGCCATCGCGCTCACGCAGCACGCCGAAAAGGCCGGTGCCGACGGCGCGCTGCTGGTCATGCCCTATTACAACAAGCCCACCCAGGACGGCTTGTCGGCGCACTTTCGGGCCATCCACGATGCCACCGACATTCCGCTCCTGATCTACAACATCCCCGGCCGTTCGGTGGTCAACATGTCCATCGACACCATGATCAGGCTGGCCCAGTTGCCCAACATCGTGGGCGTCAAGGATGCCACCGGCGATCCCTCGCGGATCAGCACCATGCGGCTCTTGGTGGGGTCGGGCTTCTGTCAGCTCTCGGGCGAGGACGCCATCGCGCTCTCCTTGATGGCCCACGGCGGCCACGGCTGCATCTCGGTCACCGCCAACGCCGCACCCAAGCTCTGCGCCGAATTTCAAAACGCCTGCCTGGCCGACGACTTCGTCAAGGCGCGTGAGTATCAGGACCAGTTGATGCCGCTGCACACGGCGCTCTTCCTCGAAACCAGTCCGGGGCCGGTCAAGCATGCCGTCAGCCTGCTCGACAGGTGTGCCGACGAGCTCAGGCTGCCGCTGGTGCCGGTGGGCGAGAAGATCGCCAAGCAGATCCGCATCGTCATGCGGGCCTGCGAACTCTTGGACTGAGGCGGTGGCACGCCCTGCGCGGGAGGGCGACCGCAAGATCGCCATCAACCGCAAAGCGCGCCGCGATTATTTCATCGAGCAAACCCTCGAGGCCGGCATCGTGCTGGTGGGCAGCGAGGTCAAGTCGCTGCGCAACGGCCAAGCCAGCGTGGCCGAGAGCCATGCCGCCGAGAAAGACGGCGAGCTCTTCCTGCTTAATGCCCATATCCCCGAATACGGACCGGCCAACCGCCTCAATCACGACCCCCGCAGGCCGCGCAAGCTACTGGTGCATCGCCGCGAACTCAGGCGCCTGATCGGCACCGTGCAGAGTTCCGGCATGACCTTGGTGGCGCTCTCGATCTACTTCAACGAACGCGGCCGGGCCAAGGTCGAACTCGGCCTGGCCCGGGGCAAGCGCCAGCACGACAAACGCGCCAGCGAAAAAAACCGCGACTGGCAGCGCCAGAAACAACGCCTGATGCGCGACCGGGGTTAGCGGCTCGCGGCGTGTTAGGTCTGGCGATACCTACGACGCCCGCTGCTCCAGCCCCTTCTGCTCAAGGCGCCAGACCAAAAGATCGAACCTGTCCTGGCCGAAGAAGGGCTCGCCTTCCAGCACCATCAGCGGCACGCCCCAGTGGCCGGCGGCGGCGTGGTCGTCCTGGTTGGCTTCGATGACCGCCTCGAAGCTCGCCCCATCGGTGGCCACCGCGGCCTCGAGCTCGGCGCCGTCGAGACCGGCGCGGTCGGCCGCCTGGGCCAGGTGGTCGCCCTCGTGCCAGCCCTCGACGGTGCTGCCGAAGATCAGCCGCGAGACCTCATCGATGTAGGCCAGGCCGCGGCCACGCTGGCAGGCCGCGATGCCCATGCGGGTAAGGCGGTGGATGTAGGGCTGCTCAGTGGCGATGGTGTAGCTCGCCATGTCCATCACCACGGGGTCCGGCTTGGGCGGCCAGCGGAAAGGAAGCCCGAGGCTCTCGGCCACGCGCCTGGTGTCCTGCATGAGATAAGGCGCGAATGAGCCCGTATTTCTCACCCTGGTCACGGCCTGCGGCGCGTCCAGGTGATGCGATCCGCAAGGAAAAGACCGATGCGCGTAGTGGGACTACGCGCTTCGGTCTTTGACGTGGCGGGCGCGCGCCTGGGCGCGACCCTTCGGGCGGCGCTGTCAGGCCATGGCCAGGGTGAGAAATACGGGCTAAGGATTTACGCGCTCGAAGAAATCGGGCGTGCGGATGGCGATGGGATAAACCGGCCGCACCTTGATAGTGAGCTCGAAGTCGCGTTCCAGGGCCACCAGGCGCGGCGTCAGCAGATAGGAATAGGGGCTGCGAAAGGACCAGAAGACATCGATCGTCGGTGGCATGGCAGTGCTCCCTTCGTGCCCTCAGGAATCGAGAGCGCGGCGGATGCCGCCGAAGATGGCGTCGAACATCCGGGGCGTCAGGCGCCCGGTATTCACGTTGTAGCGCGAACAGTGATAGCTGGCGATCAATTCGCGGCCGGCTCCCAGTTGGTAGCGCGCGGCGTGGCCGAAGGGATGGTCGCGGCGTTTGAGCTCGAGCGCCGCCAGCAGCGAATTGTGGGCGATGGTGCCCAGCGCCAGTATCAGGCGAAGATTTTGCAGGCTGGCCAGCTCGGCCCGCAGGAATTGGCGGCAGCAGTTGATTTCGGCCGCTACCGGCTTGTTTTCCGGCGGCACGCAACGCACGGCGTTGGTGATGCGGCAGTCGACCAGCTCGAGCCCGTCGTCGGGCCGGGCACCATAGCTGCCCCGCGCCAAGCCATGGCGCTCGAGCGCGGGATAGAGCAAGTCCCCGGCGGCATCGCCGGTAAAGGGCCGGCCGCTTCGGTTGGCGCCACGCAGGCCGGGCGCCAGGCCGACCACCAGCAGCCTCGCCCGATGGTCGCCAAAGGCCGCTACCGGGGCGTTGTGCCAAGTCGCGAAGGCCTGCCGGTTGGCCCGGCGGAAGTCGGCCAGACGGGGGCACAGCGGACAATCGGAAGCGGGCTCGCTGGCGGAATGGGGCTCGCCGGCGAGCCCGGCAACGGCGGGCACGATGCTCAGGCGTCGTGGTAGACCGGATCCAGGTCCTCGGATTCGTCGTCGTGGTCGTCGTCGTGATCGTCGTCGTCGTCGTCGGCGGCCCGGTTGTAATGGTCATGCCCGGGCGCGTCGCGTCGGCGCAGGGCCGCAATCTCCTGGGGCGAACGCGCGATGAGGTCCTGGATGTCGAGCAGTTCGATGAAGTGATCGGCCTGGCGCCGCATCTCGTCCGCCGCCATGGGCGGCTGCGAACGCACCGTTGAGACCACCGAGGTTCTCAAGCCCTTGCTCTGGACCGCCTCCAAGAGGCGGCGGAAATCGCCGTCACCCGAGAACAGCACGGCGTGGTCGATGTGGGGCGCCATCTCCAAGAGGTCGACCGCCAGTTCGATGTCCATGTTGCCCTTGATCTTGCGCCGGCCCGAGGCATCGGTGAATTCCTTGGTCGGCTTGGTGATCATGGTGTAGCCGTTGTAGTCGAGCCAGTCGACCAACGGCCGAATGGGGGAATACTCCTGGTCTTCGATCAGCGCCGTGTAATAGAAAGCACGCACCAGCCGGCCTTGGGCCGAAAAGGTCTCCAGGAGGCGCTTGTAATCGATATCGAAATTCAGCGCCCGGGCGGCGGCGTAAAGGTTGGAGCCATCAATGAAAAGGGCGATACGTTCGTCGGAATGAAACTTAAAGGATTCGAGTCCGGTCATGGCTGATATTCCTTACTCTCCGGCCTCCGGCCGGAATATTCAGTGGATTGCTGGTAAACAAGGGCACTGGTTTATGACTGCAGCTATCATTAGCAACAAACGCGAGAAAAACATACAATCCGATTCACCCAGGGGACACCCGAGGTGCGTTCCTATAGGAAATAGTCGATTTCTCGGACGAAGCAAGTCTTTGTTGCGGCGGAGCACGGGAAATTGATCTTCCTCGGCCTGGGTGCGAATCTGCCGTCGGGGCGCTACGGCGAACCGCAAGATACCCTCGAGGCGGCACTGGGGAAGCTGCCCGAGGCCGGCATCGAGGTGGCGGCACGGTCGCGCTGGTGGCGCAGCGCGCCGCTGCCGGCCTCGGATCAGCCCTGGTTCGTCAACGGCGTGGCGGCGCTGCGCACCAAGCTGGCACCCGACGATTTGCTGCTAAAGCTGCAGCAAATCGAGACTGCCGTCGGGCGGCGGCGCAGCCAGGCCAATGCCGCCCGGGTGGTCGATCTCGACCTTTTGGCCTACGACGATTTCGTCCGCCGGCCGCCGAGCGGCGGCGGCGCGCTGCAGCTGCCCCATCCCCGGCTGGCCGAGCGGGCCTTCGTGTTGTTGCCACTGGCTGAGTTGGCGCCCGATTGGCGCCATCCGCTGAGCGGCCGCTCGGTGGCCGGGATGATCGCGGATCTCGGCCCTCAAGCCATCGAGCCGCTGGCATGATTGGCTCAGAGCTCGTTGTCAAATCGAAGAACTTGAGAAATATTGTGCTATCGCCTTGCTTTGTGGGGCGGTTGTGAATATTTATTATCACGGCTGACAATACTGCGGAGAAGAGAGATGGCGCGCGTTACCGTCGAAGATTGTGTCACCAAGGTTCCCAACCGGTTCGATCTGGTCATGGTGGCCTCGCAGCGCTCGCGCGAGATCGCCTCGGGCGAGGAACTGACGGTGGAGCGGGACAACGACAAGGATCCGGTCGTGGCGCTGCGCGAGATCGCCGACGAGACGGTGCCGGTCGACACCCTGCGCGAAGCGATGATTCGCGGCATGCAAAAGCATGTCGAGCTTGACGAGCCCGAGGACGACGACATGACGCTGCTGATGGCGGGCCAGGATTGGGGCGCCGCGGCCAGTGAAGAAGTCGTCCAGGCGGCCCAGGCCGAGGTCCCGGCCCTCAGGGACGGCGACGCCGAGGACGGGGGCGACGCCGAGGATAGCGCTGCCGACGAGGCGGCGGACGAGAGCCAGGCGGCCTCCCAAACGGACGGGGAGTGAACGCCGGGCTGGCGCTAACGATCCCGACACCCGCGGGGCTGGTAGGCCGGCGGGGCACCTTTACGAACGCACAGAACGCAAGGGCAGCGGCTGACGGCGTCGTCGCTGGCTTCTCCGTCGGTCATTCCGTCTGGTGGCGGCGGTCATGATCCGGCAATACGAACTGGTGGAAAAAGTGCGTGGCTATGACATGGCCACGAACGAGGACCTCTTGAACCGGGCCTACGTTTTCTCCATGAAAGCGCACGGATCACAAATCCGTGAATCGGGCGATCCCTATTTCTGCCATCCCCTCGAGGTGGCCGGCATTCTGACCGACCTCAAGCTCGACTGGACGACCATCGCCACGGCGCTGCTTCACGACACGGTCGAGGACACGCTGGCCACGGTGGAGGAAATAGAGGGCAAGTTCGGCGACGAAATCGCCCGCCTGGTCGACGGCGTGACCAAGCTGTCGCAGCTCGAGATGGCCTCGGGCAACCGCAACCAGCAGGCCGAGAACTTCCGCAAGCTGGTGCTGGCGATGTCGAACGACATCCGCGTGCTGCTGGTCAAGCTGGCCGACCGGCTGCACAACATGCGCACGCTTTCCTTCGTGCGCAATCCCGACAAGCGCCGGCGCATCGCTTCCGAGACCATGGAGATCTATGCCCCGCTGGCCGAGCGCATCGGCATGCAAAACATCAAGGACGAGCTCGAGGACCTGTCCTTCGCCGTGCTCAATCCTGAAGCGCGGGAATCCATAGACTCGAGGCTCGAATTCCTGCGCCACCAGGGCGGCGACCTGGTCGGCCGGGTGACCGACGAGCTGCGCCGCACCTTGGCCGCGGACATGATCAAGGCCCAGGTGCTGGGGCGCGAAAAGCGGGTCTTTTCGATCTGGCGCAAGATGGAGCGCAAGAACGTCAGCTTCGAGCAGCTTTCCGACATCATGGCCTTCCGCATCCAGGTCGAGACCATGGAAGACTGCTACCGCGTGCTGGGCGTGGTGCACGGCCGCTATTCGATGGTGCCGGGATCCTTCAAGGACTACATCTCGACGCCCAAGCGCAACGGCTACCAGTCCCTTCATACCGCCGTCATCGGCCCCGAACAGCAGCGCATCGAGATCCAGATCCGCACCCGTGACATGCACGAGGTGGCCGAACTTGGCGTCGCCGCCCACTGGATCTACAAGCAAAGCGGCGAAATGGCCGATGGCAGCCAGTACCGCTGGCTGCGGGAGTTGCTGGAGATCCTGGATAATGCTTCCAATCCCGAGGAATTTCTCGAACACACCAAGCTCGAGATGTTCCTGGATCAGGTTTTCTGCTTCACCCCCAAGGGCACCCTGATTGCGCTGCCGCGCGGCGCCACGCCGGTCGATTTCGCCTACGCCGTGCATACCGAGGTCGGCGATACCTGTGCCGGGGCCCGCATCAACGGCCGTATGGTGCCGCTGCGCACGCGGCTTGCCAACGGCGATCAGGTCGAGATCGTGCGCTCCAATGTGCGGGCGCCCTCGCCGACCTGGGAGAAGTTCGCCATCACCGGCAAGGCCCGCTCGGCGGTGCGCCGCTTCATCCGCAAGCAGCAACGTTCGCAATACCTCGATCTCGGCCAGGCCATGCTGAAAAAAGCCTTCCGCGAGCGCGGCGAGCAATATGGCGAGAAAAAGCTGGCCGCCGTCGCCGAGGCCCTGAAGTTGCGCGGCAGCGACGACATCTGCGCCGCCGTCGGGCGCGGCGAGCTGCCGGCTTCACGGGTGATCTCCGCGGTCTTTCCCGATCAGACCGTCAAGGCCCGGGCGGGCAAGCTGTTGTCGCGAATTCGGCCGCGCGGCAAACCGCGCCGCGGCGGCGACGCCGCGGTGCCCATCCGCGGGCTGATACCGGGCATGGCGGTGCACTTCGCGGGCTGTTGCCATGCGCTGCCGGGCGACCGCATCGTCGGCATCATCACCACCGGCAAGGGCGTCACCATTCATACCATCGACTGCGAGACCCTGGCCCAGTTCAACGACACCCCCGAGCGCTGGCTCGACGTATCCTGGAACGTCGACGACGAGACCCCGGACGTCCACGTGGCGCGCATCGAGACGGTGCTGATGAACGAGCCTGGCTCGCTCTCCACCCTGGCCTCGGTGATCGCCAACAACCACGGCAATATTTCCAACCTCAAGATCGTCGACCGCTCGACCGATTTCTTCGAGATGCTGGTCGACATCGAGGTGCAAGACGTCAAGCACCTGACCAACATTATCGCCGCATTGCGTGCCAGCGCCGCCATCAGCTCGGTCGAGCGCGCCCGAGGTTGATTTTGGGAGACTTTTCCGCATGAGCTTCGATTTCTCGGCCTTTTTGCGCCCCGACCTGCCGCCGCCGGCCCAGCGCTGGAGCGCTTTTCCCGAATACAACTTCGTCGGCGGCCACAACGACGTGGCCGGTGTTCCGGTTGCCGACCTGGCCGCTGCGGCGCACCAGGTGCTGTCGCGCGAGGGAGCCACGCTGGCCACCTACGGGCTCGAAAGCGGCCCCCAGGGGTACCGTGCGTTGCGGGAATTCGTGGCGGCCAAGCTCAAGGCCCGGGCCGGCCTCGCCTGTTCGGCCGACGAGATTCTCATCACCTCGGGATCCTTGCAGGCACTCGAACTGGTCAACGCGCTGCTGCTCGAGCCCGGCGATACCGTGATCGTCGAGGCGGCGACCTATGGCGGTGCTTTGATGCGGCTGAGAAAGCTTGGCGTTGCTTACGTCGGCGTCGATCTCGATCAGGACGGTATGCGTCCCGAGGCCTTGGCCCAGGTGCTCGAGGAACTCGAGGGCAGGAAGCAAAAAGCCAAATTCATCTACACCATCCCGACGGTGCAAAACCCCACCGGCACGGTGATGAGCCTCGAGCGCCGCCAGGCGCTGCTGGAATTGGCGCGGGCGCACGACGTACCGGTCTTCGAGGACGACTGCTACGCCGACCTCTTGTGGCAAGGCCCGCGGCCGCCGGCCATCCGGGCGCTCGACGACGGAGGCGGCCAGGTGATCTACTGCGGCTCGTTCTCGAAATCCATCGCGCCGGCGCTGCGCCTGGGCTACATCGTCGCCGACTGGCCGGTCATGAGCCGGCTCTTGCCGCTCAAGACCGACGGCGGCACGGGCGCCCTGGAGCAGATGGTGCTGGCGGAATACGCCGGTGACAGGTTCGACAACCACGTCGCGGCCTTGCAGCACACGCTGCGCGGCAAGTGCGACACCATCATGGCGGCGCTGGAGGAACAGTTCGGCGCCACGGCCGAGTTCACAGCGCCCTTGGGCGGCATCTTCATCTGGATCACGCTGCCCGACGAGGTCGACACCAACCAGCTGGCCCAGGCGGCCCTGGCCGAGGGCGTGGCCCTCAATCCCGGCGCCGAGTGGATGGCCGACGCCGCGGCCGGGCGCCGCCGGCTGCGGCTCTGCTTTGCCAACCCCTCCGAGGACAGCATCCGCGACGGCGTCGCCCGCCTGGCCGAGATCTGCCACCGCGAGTTCGGCGTGCCTGAGCGCAGCGCCAACGTGGCGCGCGATGTCTGAGAAAATCACCGGAGGTTGCTTGTGCGGGGCGGTGAGGTTTGCCTATGGCGGAAAGGTGGGGGCGGCCGCCTACTGCCATTGCCAAGATTGCCGCCGCTGTACGGGCAGCGCCTTCAACGTCGGTGTGGCCTTCGAAACCGCCTCTTTCGAGGTGGTTTCCGGCCAACCAAAAGAGTTTACCAAGCGGGCCGACAGCGGCAACGAGCTCGCGCGGCACTTTTGTCCCGAATGTGGCTCGCCGCTTTACACCTCCTCGCCCAGGCATCCCGACTTGGTCTACCTGAAGGCAGGCGCCCTGGATGATCCGGCGCTGGTCCAACCGGGCTATCAAAGTTAGCATGGCTCCGCCGTTTCCTGGTCGATGATCGAGCCCGGATTGCCGGCCTACGAGAAAGGCCGGGGTAGATCCTGACGTGCCCTAGGCGCAGCGCCGAATATGTGGCAAACAGACGGGTCCGCCGATCAGGAGAGCCGCCCGTGCCGTTGAGCGCCGATCAGGTACTGCAGCATTTTCGCGCCACGGGCGCCTTGCTCGAGGGGCATTTTCTGCTTTCCTCGGGGCTGCACAGTTCGGCCTACATCCAGTGTGCCAAGGTGTTGATGCATCCCGAGCGCGCTGCCGAGCTCTGCCGTGCCTTGGCCGACAAGGTGGTGGCAAAGCTTGGCGAAGGTGCCCTCGATCTGGTGGTGTCGCCGGCCATGGGCGGTGTCGTGGTGGGCTACGAGATGGGCCGCCAGTTGGGTGTGCCGGCCATCTTCACGGAACGCGTCGAAGGCGAGTTCGAACTCCGCCGCGGTTTCGAACTGGACCCTGGGGTCCGCGTGCTGATGGCCGAGGACGTGGTGACCACGGGCAAGTCGTCGCGCGAATGCATCGCCGCCATCGGGGCCGCCGGCGGCACTGTGGTGGCTGCCAGCTGCCTGATCGATCGCTCGGACGGTGCCGTCGATTTGGGGCTGCCGCTGATCTCGCTGCTGGGCCTGGCGGTACCGGCCTATGCCGCCGAGGCGCTGCCGCCCGAGCTGGCCGCCCTGCCGGCGGTCAAGCCGGGCAGCCGGAATCTGGTTTGAGAGCCGCGTGACCGTCTTTCGCCGCCGCCAGCCCCGCACCAAGACCCAGCACGCCCGGGAGCTGGTCTGGCCCAGCGCCGGCTGGCGCCGGGCCGGCAAGTACTTCTGGTACCGCATCGTGCGCATGCCGGGCACGCCCTATTCCATCGCCGCCGGGCTGGCCTGTGGCGTCGCCGTCTCGTTCACGCCCTTTCTGGGCTGCCATTTCATCATGGCTGCCATCTTCGCCTGGATCATCCGGGCCAACCTGCTGGCCTCGGCCATCGGCACGGCGGCCGGCAACCCCTATTCGTTTCCCTTCATCTGGGTGCTGGTCTACAACGTCGGCGTCGTCCTTCTGGGCTGGGAAGGGCAGCTCGACATGCCCGAGGAGATCTCCTGGCGCTTCCTGTGGGAGAATTTCGTCGATGTCTTCGTGCCGCTGCTGATCGGCGGCGTGCCGGTGGGGGCGGCCTTCTGGCTGATGACCTTTTTTCCCGCCTGGTATGGTATAGAGCGCTACCAGCGCCTGCGGCGGACGCGGCTGGCCGGTATCCGGCGGCCCAAAGCCTCTGAGGAACAGCTGCCGGGGGAATTCGAGAACGGAGCGCAGCCATGAACCATCGCTTGAGGCTTGGCGTCAACATCGACCACGTCGCCACCATCCGCAATGCCCGCGGCGGCCGCCATCCCGACCCGGTGCGGGCAGCAAAGCTGGCGGCCGAGGCCGGGGCCGACGGCATCACGGCGCATCTGCGCGAGGACCGGCGCCACATCTCGGACGACGACATCCAGCGCCTGACGGCCGAGATCGAGCTGCCGCTGAACCTGGAGATGGCGGCCACCGGCGAAATGCTCGAGGTGGCGCTCAGGCACCAGCCCCATGCCGTCTGCATCGTGCCGGAAAAGCGCCAGGAGGTGACCACCGAAGGCGGCCTCGACGTGGCCGGCGCCCAGGCCCACCTGGAAGCCTACGTGGGCAGGCTGGCCCAGGCCGGCTGCCGGGTCTCGCTGTTCATCGACCCCGACCGCCATCAGTTGGCGGCGGCCAAGGCGGTGGGAGCGCCGGTGGTCGAGTTGCATACCGGGGCCTATTGCGACGCCGAGGGTGCCGAGCAGGAGTTGGAGCTCCAGCGCCTGCGCGAGGGCGCCCGGGCCTGCCTGGAGCTCGGCCTGGAATGCCACGCCGGCCACGGCCTGAGCTTCGAGAGCGTGCTTCCGGTGGCCGCCATTCCCAACGTGGTCGAGCTCAACATCGGCCATTTCCTGGTCGGCGAGGCCATCTTCGGCGGACTCGATTCGAGCATCCGGCGCATGCGGGCGCTGATGGACCAGGCCCGCGCGGAACTCTCCGCCTAGGGCGGAGCCAGGATTTTTCCGTGGTCATCGGCATGGGCAGCGACCTGATCAACATCGACCGCATCGAGCGCACCTTGGAGCGCTTCGGAGAGCGCTTCACCGAGCGCATTTTCACCGCGCTGGAGCGCCAAAGGTGCGAGCGCCGTGTCAAGCGGGCCGAGGCCTATGCCGGCCGCTTCGCGGCCAAGGAAGCCTGCGCCAAGGCCCTGGGCACGGGCTTTCGCCGGGGTGTCTTTTGGCGCGACCTGCAAACCGACAACCTGCCGTCGGGAAAGCCCGTCATGCAGCTCACGGGCGGTGCGCTCAGGCGCCTTCGCGAGCTCACGCCCGACGGCATGGAGGCCCATATCGAGCTCACCATCACCGACGAGCCGCCGCTGGCCCAGGCCATCGTGCTGATCTCGGCCGAGCCCCGCGGGAATTGATTGAAAAAAAATGAATATATATCAAGCTATTGGGTTATATTATTAATGTTTTGGTTTAAAAATAGGAACGACAGCGAAGCGGCCGAGGCGGAGCTTGCCGAGGAAAAAAAAGGCGGCATCGGCGAATCCGTCCGCACCATCGTCTATGCCGTGCTGATCGCCGTGGTGATCCGCACGCTGGCCTTCGAGCCCTTCAACATCCCCTCCGAATCCATGCTGCCGACGCTGCTGGTGGGCGATTACCTGTTTGTCTCCAAGTACTCCTACGGCTACAGCCGGCACTCGCTGCCCTTCTCGCCGCCGATTTTTTCCGGGCGCCTCATGGCCGGCCAACCCAAGCGTGGCGACATCGCCGTTTTCAAGCTGCCGCGCGACAATTCCACCGACTACATCAAACGCATCGTGGGCTTGCCCGGCGACAAGATCCAGATGCGCCGGGGCACACTCTGGATCAACGGCAAGGCGATCGAGCGCCAGCGCATCGCTGACTTCGTCTACAGTAACAGTCTGGGCCACGTCTATCGCGTGCCGCAGTACCGCGAGACCATGCCCAACGGCACCAGCTACGCCACCATCGACCTGGTCATCGACGGCGAGCACGACAACACCCTGGTCTACAGCGTGCCGCCCGGTTTCTATTTCGCCATGGGCGACAACCGCGACAATTCACTCGACAGCCGGGTAGCCGTGACGCAGGGCGGCGTCGGCTTCGTGCCGGCCGAGAATCTGGTGGGCCGGGCCGAGGTGCTGTTCTTCTCGACCGACGGCTCGGCCCGCTTCTGGGAAATCTGGCGCTGGCCCGCGGCGACCCGCTTCGGGCGCCTGTTCAACTCGCTGACCGACTGATGGGCAAGGCCGCCCAGGCCGAGCTGAACCAGGCGCTGGGGCACGAATTTGCCGCCCCCGAGCTGCTCGACGAGGCGCTCACCCATCCCTCCATCCGTTCCGGCCAGGGCAGCCGCGACTACGACCGCCTGGAGTTCCTCGGCGACCGGGTGCTCGGCCTGGTCGTCGCCGAGCGCCTGCTGGCCCGCTTTGGCGAGGCCGACGCCGGCCACCTGGCGCGCCGCTTCAACGACCTGGTGCGGCGCGAGACCCTGGCCGAGGTGGCTCACGAGGTGGGGCTGGGCGATCACCTCAAGCTGGCCCGCAGCGAGGTCGAAAGCGGCGGCCGCGACAAGCCGGCCATCCTGGCCAACGCCTGCGAGGCGGTGATCGCGGCGCTTTATCTGGATGGCGGCCTGACGGCGGCGGCGGATTTCATCGGGCGCTACTGGGAGCCCCGCATGGCGGCCCTGACCAAGGCGCCCAAGGATGCCAAGACGAGCCTGCAGGAATGGGGCCATGCCCGGGGCCTGGAGCCGCCCAGCTATAGCGTGGTCGAACAGACCGGTCCGGCCCATTTGCCGCAGTTCACCATCGAGGTGTCGTTGGCCGAGTTCGCGCCGGCCCGGGGCTGCGGCTCCTCCAAGCGCAACGCCGAACAGGCGGCGGCGGCGGCCCTGCTGGCCGTGCTCGAAGGCCCAGGAGAGGACGCCGATGATTGAAGGCGGCGCGAGCAGCCAAAAACGCTGTGGTTTCGTGGCGCTCTTGGGCGCCCCCAATGCCGGCAAGTCGACGCTGCTGAACGCCCTGGTGGGCAGCAAGCTGGCCATCGTCACGCCCAAGGTCCAGACCACCCGGGCCCGCCTCGTCGGCATCGCGCTGGAGGCCGCCTCACAGCTCGTCTTCGTCGACACGCCGGGCATCTTCGCGGCCAAACGCCGCCTCGAGCGCGCCATGGTGGCGGCGGCCTGGTCCGGCGCCTCCGACGCCGACCTCTGCGTCCTGCTGGTCGACGCCCAGCGCCCGCCGGCGGCGCGGGGCGACGACACCGAGCACATCATCGAGGGTCTCGAGCGCGAGGGCCGGCGCGCCGTCCTGGCGCTGAACAAGATCGACCTCGTCGAGCGCCGGGCGCTGCTGCCCCGGGTCGAGCGCCTGATGGAAAGCGGCGTCTTCAGCGACACCTTCATGATCTCGGCCCTGGCCGGAGACGGCGTCGACGATCTGCGCCGCCACCTGGCGGATGCCGTGCCGCTGGGGCCCTGGCTCTATCCCGAGGACCAGTTGGCCGACGTGCCGCTGCGCTTTTTGGCGGCCGAGGTGACGCGCGAGCAGCTTTTCCTGCAATTGCACCAGGAGCTGCCCTATGCCCTGACCGTCGAGGTCGAGGGCTGGCACGAACAAAAAGACGGCAGCGTGCGCATCGAACAAGTCATCTACGTCACCCGTCAGAACCACAAGGGCATCGTGCTGGGCCGCGGTGGCAGCCGCATCAAGGCGGTGGGCGAGGCGGCGCGCCGCCAGCTCGAGGAGGCCTATGAGCGCCGCGTCCACCTTTTCCTCTTCGTCAAGGTGCGCGAGAACTGGCTCGACGACCCCGAGCGCTACCAGGCCATGGGCCTCGAGTTCCCGGAGTGAAGTACTAAATGGATTGGGCTGACGACGGCATTGTGCTCAGTGCCCGCAAGCACGGCGAGACGGCGGCCATCGTGCACTTGCTCACCCGCCGGCACGGCCGCCATGCCGGCCTGGTGCGGGGCGGCGTGGGCAGGCGCATGCGGGGCGTCTTGCAGCCCGGCAACGAGGTCCGGGCCGAATGGCGGGCGCGCCTGGCCGAGCATCTGGGAAACTATACCGTCGAGCTGGCCAAGGCCCGGGCGGCGGCGCTGCTGGACGACGCCGAGCGCTTGGCCGGGCTGGCCGCGGCCTCTGCCGTGGCCGAGCTGACGCTGCCCGAACGCGAGCCCCACGAGGCCAGCTACGCCGCCACCCGGTCGCTGTTGGAGGCCTTGGAGCAGGGCGGAGAGGTTTGGCCTTACGTCTACGTGCGCTGGGAGCTCGGGTTGCTGGCCGAGCTTGGATACGGGCTCGACTTGGCCAGTTGCGCCGTTACCGGAGGGGTCGAAAACTTGGCCTTCGTCTCGCCCCGCAGCGGCCGGGCGGTGAGCGAGGCGGGCGCCGGGGACTACCGCGACCGGCTGCTGCGATTGCCTGGGTTTTTGCTCGGCAACGGTGCCGGTGACGACGGGAACAACGACCCCCGGGCTGAAATCGAAGCCGGTCTCCGGCTCACGGGGCACTTCCTCGAACACAACGTCCTGCGTCCCCACGGCCTGGAGCTGCCGGCGGCCCGGACACGACTTCTAGAACGTTTTGCTCGCCCAACCACTAGATCTGGTGTAAATTCGGGCAAATGAACGCCCATACCGAAACCATCCACGAGACCCCGCTAGGGGACGCCCTGAGCCAGCGCTATCTGGCCTACGCACTTTCGACCATCACCTCGCGCTCGCTACCCGACGTGCGCGACGGCCTCAAGCCGGTGCAGCGCCGCCTGATGTGGGCCATGCGGCAATTGCGCCTCGATCCCGACAAGGGCTTCAAGAAGTGCGCCCGCGTGGTCGGCGACGTGATGGGCAAATACCACCCCCACGGCGACCAGTCGGTCTACGACGCCATGGTGCGCCTGGCCCAGGACTTCGCCCAGCGCTACCCCCTGGTCGACGGCCAGGGCAACTTCGGCAACATAGACGGCGATAACGCCGCCGCCATGCGCTACACCGAGGCCCGCCTGACCGCCGTGGCCGAGGCCTTGCTGGCCGGCCTCGACGACGACACCGTCGATTTTCGCGACACCTACGACGGCGAGGACAGCGAACCCGTGGTGCTGCCGGCGCGCTTTCCCAACCTTTTGGCCAACGGCGCCAGCGGCATCGCCGTGGGCATGGCGACCTCGATCCCGCCGCACAATGCGGGCGAGTTGTGCGCCGCGCTCTTGCACCTCATCAAGTTCCCCCGGGCCACGGCGGCCAAGCTCTGCGAATTCGTGCCGGGCCCAGATTTCCCCACCGGCGGTGTGCTGGTCGAGCCCGCCGACAACGTCGTCGAGACCTACCGCACGGGCCGCGGCAGCTTTCGCCTGCGGGCCAACTGGCTCCTCGAGAAACAGAAACACGGCCAGTACCAGATCGTCGTCGACGAGATTCCCTACCAGGTCCAGAAAGGCCGCCTGATCGAGAAGCTCGCCGACCTGATAAACGAACGCAAGCTGCCCATGCTGGCCGACGTGCGCGACGAATCGGCGGAAACCGTGCGGCTCGTGCTGGAGCCCCGCAGCCGCAGCGTCGATCCTGAAATGCTCATGGAGCAGCTCTTCCGGCTGAGCGACCTCGAGGTGCGCATTTCACTCAACATGAACGTACTCGACGCCGCCGGCCGTCCCGGGGTGATGGATCTGCGCGCGGCACTCAGGGTCTTTCTCGAGCATCGCCACGAGGTGCTGGTGCGCGGCTCCAAGCACCGCCTGGCCACCATCGAACGCCGTCTCGAGATCCTCGCCGGCTATCTGGTCGTTTACCTCAACCTCGACGAGGTCATCCGCATCGTGCGCGAGGAGGACGAGCCCAAGTCCGAGTTGATGGCGGCCTTCGAGCTCACCGAGCTCCAGGCCGATGCCATCCTCGACATGCGGCTGCGCCGTTTGCGCCGTCTCGAGGAAGAGGGCATTCGCGGCGAACACGCGGCGCTGGGCGCTGAGGCCAAGGAAATTCGGGCGCTCTTGAAGAACGAGAAAAGCCGCTGGCAAGCCATCGCCGCCGAGATCCGCGAGAGCAAAAAGCAATTCGGCGAGAAAACCCCGCTCGGTGCCCGCCGCACCCGCCTGGCCGAGGCCCCGACGCTGGCCGAGGTGCCGCCTGAGGCCATGGTCGAGCGCGAACCCATCACCATAATCTGTTCGGAAAAGGGCTGGCTGCGGGCGCTCAAGGGCCACGTCGAGGAGAGCAGCGAGGCCAAATACAAGGAAGGCGACCGCGGGCGGTTTTGGATTGCCGCCGAAACCACCGACAAGCTGGTGCTTTTCGCCACCAACGGCCGCTTCTACACCATCCCCTGCGACCGCATCCCGCGCGGCCGCGGCCACGGCGAGCCGGTGCGTCTGATGCTCGATCTGGGCAACGACGAGGACATCGTCGAGCTTCGCCTCCACCGCCCCGGCCGGCGCCTGCTGGTGGCCGCCTCCGACGGCCGCGGATTTGTTGTGGAAGAAGACGCCACAATCGCCCAGACGCGGAGCGGCAAGCAGGTCCTCAACGTTCGTGGCGACATCGAGGCCCGGGTCTGTGCCGTGGTGCCCGAAGGTGCCGATTCCTTGGCGTTGATCGGCGAGAATCGGAAGCTCCTGATCATCCCGCTGGACGACATCCCGACCATGACGCGGGGCCGCGGCGTGACCTTGCAGCGCTACAAACAGGGTGGCCTCAACGACGCCCAGGCCTTCACCAAGTCGGACGGCCTGAGCTGGCGCAGCGGCGAGCGCACGCGGACCGAGACGGACTTGCTGGCCTGGCTGGGCAAACGCGGCGCCGCGGGCAGGCTGCCGCCGAAGGGGTTCTCGCGGGCCAATCGGTTTAGCTGAGGGAAAGTGGTGCCGGTGCTGGCCTCGTATGGCCGGCCATGACTTCCGCTTTCGCCGCTCGGGAGTCCCTTGCTGGAGGTAGCGCAGGTGCGCCGGCAGCAGGCCCAAATCGACGCGATTGATCCGTAGCGGACTTTAGCTATGGCCACCTTGTTGCCGACGTCACCCCAGGTCACAACGATTATTAGACGCTATTGGAGGTTTTTTCCCTCCTTGTAGCAGCCCGGTGATTTGGACTTGGGTTTCTGGAAATCCGTCGTGCTACTCACCGTCTTGACATTGACAATCACGATATTTTCTCCAACACGGTAATTGCGAAAATCACACTTTTCCTCGTTTCCCCACCAATCTGGAACTTTGAGACAGTCAACGCCACCTTCTACAACGCGCCACCAACCTGAGCCACTATTGCCTTTCCAAACAAACTCTAAGGTGCCGTCAGGTGCGTAATAGCCTGCTCCGTAGGTCCATTTCATTGTTTTCCCGGACAGCAATTTCTTTACATCTGATGAAGTGAGCGCATTCTTCTTGCTGGGCACCGGTACGCCCGTCACGATTTCACAATCTGACCATGCCGAAGCGAAGGTAATTTGAACGCCAAGAATTGTGCTCGCAATCAACGTCAAACCAAAGAGTATCGCTTTTGAAAGTGTCATTTCCGTCTCCCAACTATTTGTCTGGCTGGGTCCCATTCAAACAGGGTCAGCCGCCTCCATCGCCGATCAATGAGAACGGCGCCCAAAAGAGAGGATGCGCGTATGAGAATGTGGTCAAACCCGTTTCCGGATCGACGAAACCACCAACATCCATGAGCCCGATCATCGCGCGTCTCAGAGCCTCGAACCGGCCGAGCGTCGGGTTTTGGCGTGGCGTCGAAACAAGTCCGTCGTCAAGGTTTTCGCAGAGGTCGTCTCGACCGGCCAATTGGAAACCAACAGCGCCCGCGTGCCGGCATAGAAGAAAGCCCGACCCAGGCCGGACACCGCTTCCGCTCCGGCACCTTCGTCGGAACCCGTATTGCAAGCAGACAACACGACCCAATCGGCATCCAGCTTCAGGCCGAGAATTTCGCCCATGGTCAGGAGGCCGTCGTCCTTGCTTCCTGTCACTTTCGGTGAGGAGAGCGCCAATGCTGGCTGCAACAAACCATTGAGATCTCCTGGAACCAGCCCATGAGTGGCAAATGCCAGAACCGCGATCCTTGATAGATCCATCCCCTTTCCGCCGCCAATCGCACGGGTTTCGTCGGCAACACCGACAGCGGCAGATAGCCCAAAGGTCCATGCGCCACCACCAACAAGCTCTTGGCGTTCCACCATCCGGATTTCACGGGGCCAAGCAATTTCTCATGGAGCGCATAGGCCGTGGCCACGTCGAACTCTGGGATGTCGCCCAGCGTCGCCACTGTGGGTTCCAAGGCTCGGCGCAACTGCGCCACTTGGTCTGACAGATCCTTACGTCCAATGTCGACGGCAGCGAAAGCTATCTTTCCTTGCCTGGGAACCGCCCAAACATAGGTTCATTTGTCAGTCACGTAGGTAGCAATCAACGCCTCGCCACGACGCAAAAAGGAGCGCGTCTCCTCGATGGTCAGCGGCTTGGGGTTGATGAGTTGGGATATTTCGGGGAACCGCCTCTCCTGCACTTCCATCAGCGCTGCCCGTGCGCCGTGAAGTGTGTCGATTCGTTCTCGCAAAGTCTCCACGGATTTGGGATCCTGTTGATCCGGGGGAAGGGAGACCATTTTCGCAAGCGTCCCGAAGTGTGCGTTGATCTGTTTTTGGAGATCTTGTTCACGACGCACCAGATCCGCGAGATCAGGATCACGTGCTGCCGCCCTGGTCGCGGTTGCCGCCAACGCCGCCTGTACTGCCCGGCTTCGTGCGCGATCGGCAATAACGAAAGCCTCAGCGGCCGGATCAACGCCGGCGGTCGCTGCCTCACCCGCAGCATCAATGTCGCTCAGCAGGTCGAGATAAGACTCGAAGACCAACTTCATGAACCAACCTTGAGATCTCGCCTCCGTTCCATTCGCAACCCGTGACCGAGTCACGAGAATGGGCAGCGCCTTCTTGAAAGCTGCGACCGCTTCCAATCGGCGTTCGGACTTTGCCAGTGACATTGCGTAAAGCGCCTGAGTCTGGGCGGTGAAGAAGTGTTTTTTTCCAAGATTTTCTTGCCGGCGTTTCAACGTCCGATCGGTAAGTTCAAGGGCTTCATCCAAAATTCCAACCTGAATCATCGATGCGGGAACGGTAACGTCGTTGGCAAACCAAAGTTCATACTGTTGTGGGCTATCCTTCATCCCCTCGCGTGTGAGGCGCACCTGCTCCCAGGCACTCTTCCAATCCCGGAGTTCCAGGAAGGCATGCGCCATCGCATGGCGTGTGCTGCCCACTGCGTTCGAGTCCTGCCTCATACCAATCTTGTCAAGGATATGAAGCCCTTCATCCAACAAGATGATGGCCTCTTTGTGTCGGCCCTGGGCACTTACTGCACGGGCAAGTTCACGAATGGCATCGACTGTTCGAAAATGGAATTTGCCAACTTTTTTGAGGGCGAAATCAAGAACATCCCGGGCTTCGATCTCTGCCTCCACTATTCGACCCTGATTGACCAGATTGCGGGGGAGAATATTACGAATTTCGATCTGCCAAGTAATCTCTTCATCCCCATCGGAAAATCGGATCCCCACGATATGATCGATGGCTGAACGAACCACCGGCTCCATATCTACCCAGCGACCTTCCGCTTCGAGAATGGCTTGTTCGAGCCAAACATCAAAAATTCTACGCCAAACGCCTTGCTCCATATTGACGGCCTTGGCCTTTAATTTTCGCGCTTCCTCGATGTTGCCCGCCCAGGCGTTGGTGTAGACTTGGCCGCCGATGATTGCCGCACTTGGAAACGCTTCGCTACCCTTCTGAAACGATCGAACGCTATTTTGGTAGCGCCCCAAATATAACTGGGCCCAGCCAAGGTTCATGAGTGCATCCGAACGCTGCTCGGCACCGCCCGCGCCATGCAACGCGCCCTGACTATCCATATGCTCCAACGCTTTTTGCAAATCCTGAACTTGCTGCTCGGCCCGCCCCAAATCTCGCGCTGCTCGTTCTCGCTTGAGATAGAAGGAAACCAATTCGGGGGGAGACACGCCCTCTGGTGGTTGCGCGTTGGCGATCTCCAAGCGGCCTGCGATAGTCTCAGAATCAGGGTCTTGAGCGTCGAGGACAGCGGTAATGTCCGAAATGGTCCGTGGCGGTGGCGTGAAGGACGTGCCTTCGAAACTGGCGCTGATCTGCTTCGCTTCGTCGAGGGATACAGCTCTTTCGGTCTGACAGCCAGCCAGTAACACCGGCAGGGCCATCATCGCCATCGCCCACAACACTACCTTGGACATGTGTCCCGCCCTGATCAGAAAAGGCTAAGAGAGAGCAATAGGGACGCGCAGACCAAATTTTCTGCTTTCTATGGAACCATATTGAGCCCATGGTTGCAAAGATAATTGGGCCTCCAGTTATCCCGTCTTGAGGTTTGCTTATGCTGTCGTGGGTGTCCGTTCATGGCTAATCGTGACGAATCGGACCGGCTCCCGGCAGGACTGTAATCATGGGGGAAGCGGACTTGAAAACGGCGACCAGCCAAACCCCTGCGGCTCTAGCGTGGGAATACCCCGTCTTCCGCCACCAGCAAGTCCTCTCCATCCCGCGGGGGTTGCCGAGCCGATGTCCCTCCCCTAGCCCGCATTTCTCACCGGGTCATGGCCTGCGCGGCGCTGTCGCGCCGACAGGGTAGGAACGCGGCGCCGCGCGATGTTGGGACATCGGGTAAGCACAGCTATGCACCCTGTCGGTGCGACAGCGCCGCCCGAAGGGTCGCCCCCAGCCGCGCGTCCGCTACGGAAAAGACTGAAGAACATAGTCCCGCTACGATCTTCAGCCTTTTCCTTCCGGATCGCATCACCTGGGGGCGACGCAGGCCGTGACCCGGAGAGAA
>JASLXG010000163.1 GCA_030740435.1 Alphaproteobacteria bacterium
CCTGAAGGACCAGGTTTACCAAAACGAAAAGATCAGCACCGGTTCGGCCAGTGCGACGGAAATCACTTTCAAGGACGAAACCAAGCTGACCATCGGACCCGATTCCGATGTCACCCTGGACAATTTCGTTTACAAACCGGGACCGGTCAGCGGCAGCCTGATCATGACCGTGAGCAAAGGCGTCATGCGCTTTACCACGGGCAAACTTTCGAAAACGTCTTATCTGATCAAGACGCCGACCGCCACCATCGGTATTCGCGGCACTATCTTTACGGTCTATGTGGCGGCCAACGGCGCCACCACGGTGACCGTACAGGCGGGCGCGGTATCGGTCTCCAACGCCGTCGGCATATCGCAAAGCGTCGGCGTCGGCCAGTCGACCTCGGTGGCTCCGGCACCGGCAGGCGCTTCGGCGCCGCCGCCGTCGCCTCCTTCGGCACCGCCGCCGCAGGCCCAGGCCGCAGTGTCGTCGATGGACAACACCGTCGCTGCGGCCACGGGTCAACCAGCCGGCTCGAAGGCGACAGGAACCGCCACGGGTGGCCTGACGACCGGTGCCTTGGCTGCAGGCATTGCCGTGGCAGCGGCGATCGCCGTGGCCATCGCAGTCGTTACAAGCGACGATGCCAGCCAGACGTCCACCTCGACCTCGACCTCGACCGCAACGGCTACCGATTAGGCTTTCTTCTCCCACCCTTAGGGTGGCAAATAGCAAAGGCCCCATCTTCGGATGGGGCCTTTTTTGCTGCCGCAGGCGGCTCGTTGTAGCCCCTCGCCGGGCGGGCGCAGCCGCGCCCTTGGCCTTCCCCCCCCGTCCGGGGGACGGCGTGGCGACGATACCAAAGTGTGGTTATTGCCGCTTGGTCTATTAGAGCATGTCGCGGCTAAGACCCTCTATCCCGCGTCTTCGAACATGGCGATGGTGCGGGCGCGGCGTTCCAACCACCAGCCATAATTGGCTGGCCAGGCGGCATAGGGTGCGCCGCCGTAACCCAATTCATTGGCCGCCCTCAGGGTCCAATTCGGATCGTCGAGCATCTCGCGTCCGACGGCGATAAGGTCAGCCTGGCCGGCGGCCAGGATAGCCTCGGCCTGATGCGCCTCGGTGATCAGGCCAACGGCCATGGTGGTTAGGCCCGTCTGCTTCTTGATGGCCTCGGCGAACGGCACCTGATAGCCCGGACCGCGCGGCACCACGGCGGCGGTGGCGGGGCCGCGAATGCCGCCCGACGAACAATCGATGACGTCGACGCCGCGCTCGCCCAATTCCCGGCACAACACCAGTGTGTCTTCCAGTACCCAGGCTCCTTCGCCCTCGCCGTCGACGGCCGAGACACGGAACATCAGGGGTTTCTGGTCCGGCCATTCGCGGCGCACCGCCTCTGCCACCTCGAGGGGCAACCGCATGCGGCCTTCGCGGTCGCCGCCATAGGCGTCATCACGCCGGTTGACGGCCGGCGACAGGAACTCGTGCAGCAGGTAGCCGTGCGCGCCATGGATCTCGGCCACCTCGTAGCCGGCCTCCAGGGCGCGTCGGGCACCGGTGGCAAAGGCCTCGACGATGGCCTTGATGTTGGCGCTGTCGAGCTCGGCCGGAATCGGGCTGTCGTTGTGTTCGGGCACCGGCGAAGGCGCCACGGTCTGCCAGGCTACATAGCCCAAGCGTTTCTCGTCCTCAGCCGTCAGCGAGCGGCCGCCATGGAACGGTGGCTGGCTGGAGGCGCGGCGGCCGGCGTGGGCCAGTTGCACGCCGGGCACGCAGCCTTCGCCCTTGAGGAAATCGGTGAGGCGGCGATGCGCCGGCACCTGGTCGTCGCGCCACAATCCGATGTCGCCGGGCGTGATGCGGCCGCGCTCCTCGACCGCCGTGGCCTCACAGATGATCAGACCGACACCGCCGGTGGCGAATTTTCCATAGTGCACCAGATGCCAATCGTTGGGCAGGCCGTCCTCGGCGGCATAGACGCACATGGGCGGAATGACCACCCGGTTGGGCAGCCTGACCGAGCGCAGATCGAGCGGCTCGAACAGTAGCGGATCGGATCCGGAAGCGTCGTTCACGGGATTCTCCTTGGGCTTGGGGACCTTGGCCGCGGGGATCAGTCGAAGAGCGCGTCGATATCGTCCTGACTGGTCTTCTTGTCGGCCTCCTCGTCGGCCTCGGCATCGTCGTTGTCGTTGTCGTCGTCGTCGCCGCCGCCGAACATGGCATCGACGTCGTCCTGACTGACGCCACTGCCTTCCATCTGCGGACCATCGAGGACGGTGCCGCCGTCGACCTTGACTATTCCGTCATCCTCGTCGTCGATCTCTCCGGCCCCGGCCAGCAGATCGCCGTGGGCCTCCAGCAAGGTACCGATGCGGTCCTCGATGTAGGTAAAGGTCTTCACCACCTTGGTGATGCGCTGGCCGGTCAGGTCCTGGAAAGAACAGGCCTCGACGATGCGCATGCAAGCATCGTTGACCACGGCCTGATAGGCCTCGACGTCGGCCGTGTCGGCGGCCATTATCTCCTCGGCCGCCGCCATGATGGTCTCGGTGGCTTCCTCGGTGGAGCGCACGATAGCGTCCAGTTCCTTGCCGGCCTTGGGGATCTTCTCCGACTTGATCTTGTCGGCCTGCAGGCGAACGATGTCGGTCCGGGTCTGCGAGATGTGCTCGGCCAGGTCGCGAAACTCGGCGTAGATCTTGGTGTCGACGGCGGCGAAGTAGCGGCGCATGGTGGTGATCAAAACCTCGGTCACCGCCGCCACGTCGGACATGGAAAGATCGTCGTCGCTGCCCGCGCGCAGGGCGTCGACCAGAGATTGAATACGGTTTGAAAGCTGATTGCTGTCGATTTCGTTCACGCGCGCTCTCCCTCGGGGCCAAGCCTGACGGGACGCGGAAGCGTCGCTCTCCGGCCCGGCCGTTATTTTGAGCCCGATGATAGCGGTGCCGTCTCGGCACGGTAAAGCCCCGACTTGTGAGCCGATTTGCGAGCCAGCTTGTGACCACGTGGTGGCTTCGCTATATTGCGGCGCACAAAAAATCCCCTCCGCCATAAGGTTTGCCCCCTCCATGTCCCCACAGTCCGGTTACGCTTTCGAAGATTTGGCCCTCGGCATGTCGGCGAGTTTCGTCAAAACCATCGAGGAACGCGACGTGCAGCTGTTTGCCGAGATCTCCGGCGATACCAACCCCATCCATCTCGACGAGGAATTCGCCGCCCGCTCGCCCTTCGGCGGCCGCATTGCCCACGGCATGCTGACGGCCGGCCTGATCTCCACCGTTATCGGCACCTTGTTGCCGGGGCCGGGCGCCATCTATCTGGGCCAGAACCTGCGCTTCAAGGCGCCGGTGCGGCTGGGCGACACGGTCGAGGCCGAGGTCACGGTGAGCGAGCTCGACGCCAAGCGAAAGCGGGCCAGCATGGCCGCCGTCTGCCGCGTCGACGATACCGTGGTGCTGGACGGCGACGCCCTGATCATGGTGCCGTCGAAGGAATAAGAGCGGCTGGCAGCCGGCAGCAACGGACGCATGCGGATTTTTCGCCACCACGAGGACCTGCCGGCCGAGTTTCGCGGCGCCGTCGTGGCGATCGGCAATTTCGACGGCTTGCATCTGGGCCACCGCCAGCTTCTGAAACGGGCGGCCGAACTGGCCCGGGCCGACGGCAGCAAGCGCGGCGTACTCACTTTCGAGCCCCATCCCCGGCGGCATTTTCAACCCGAGGCACCGCCCTTTCGCCTGACGCCCTTTCGCGTCAAGGCCGCCGAAATCGAGCGCGCCGGCGTCGATTTCCTGGTGGCGCTGCATTTCGACGCCGCTTTCGCCGCCCTCGAGGCCGGCGAGTTTATCGACACCGTGCTGATCAAGGGCCTCGGTCTCGGCCACATCGTGGTGGGCTACGACTTCATCTTCGGCTGCGGCCGCGTGGGCGACGCGGCGTTGCTGCGCCGGCGCGGCAAGGAAGCCGGCTTCGGCCTCGACGTGGTCGGGCCGGTGGGCCACGGCGACGCCGCCCAAGGCGGCGAAATTTACGCCTCCAGCCGCATTCGCGAATATCTCCACGGCGGCCAGCCGGTGCCGGCGGCTGAACGCCTGGGGCGCTGGTGGGAGGTCGACGGCCGGGTGCGCGAGGGGGAAAAGCGGGGCCGTCAGATCGGCTTTCCCACCGCCAACCTGAGGCTCGAGGAATATCTGCAACCGGCCGGCGGCGTCTACGCCGTGCGCCTCGATATCGAGGACGACGGCGCTGGCTGGCGGCCCGGCGTCGCCAATCTGGGACAGCGCCCGACCTTCGACAACGGCGAGTTGCTGCTCGAGGTTCACCTCTTCGACTTCACGGCCGACATCTACGGCCGCCAGGTTCGCGTCGCTTTCATCGAGCACCTGCGCCCGGAGCGGAAATTCGCCGACATCACCGAGCTCAAGGCGCAGATCGCCAAGGACAGCGAGGCGGCGCGGCGCCTGCTGGCCGACCCGGCTTACGCCCAGGACCGATTCACGGCGTGAAGCGGAATCTCGACAGCGCCGCCAGCGGCTGATACAAACCGGCCATGCGCGGAGCGAAACCAAAAAGGCCGCCTTCTGGCTGCGGCCGGCGAATTTCGAGCCCGGCCCTCGGCTGAGGGTCGGGACACGCACGCCCCGTTTTTGCCGTCTCCCCCTAGCGCCGAGCCGCCCACCATGTCCGCCAAACAGAATTCCGGTAGCGACGGCCAGACCGCCGACTACCGACCGACGTTGTTGTTGCCCAAAACCGACTTTCCCATGAAGGCCGGGCTGGCCAAGCGCGAGCCCGAGATCCTGGCGCGTTGGCAAGAGATGGATCTCTATGGCCGGCAACGCCAGGCCGCCAAAGGCCGCGAAAAATTCATCCTCCATGATGGCCCGCCCTACGCCAACGGCAACATCCACATGGGCACGGCCATGAACAAGATCCTCAAGGACGTGATCAACCGCTCGCAGCAGATGATGGGCAAGGACGCCAACTACGTGCCGGGCTGGGATTGCCACGGCCTGCCCATCGAATGGAAGATCGAGGAGAAATACCGCGCCGCCGGCCAGAACAAGGACGAGGTGCCGATCGGCGATTTCCGCCGCGAATGCCGCGACTTCGCCGAACACTGGATCGGCGTCCAGCGCCAGGAGTTCGAGCGCCTGGGAGTCATCGGCGACTGGCACAACCCCTACACCACCATGACCTTCGCGGCCGAGGGCCGCATCGTTTCCGAGCTGCTCAAGTTCCTTATGGACGGCAGCCTGCACCAGGGCTCGAAAGCGGTCATGTGGTCGGTGGTCGAGAAAACCTCGCTGGCGGAAGCCGAGATCGAGTATCACGACCACGTCTCGACAACCATTTTCGTGCGTTTCAAGGTGCGTGACGAGGCCCCGTCCGAGGGCTGCGCCGATCTGCGTGGCGCCAGCATCGTCATCTGGACCACCACGCCCTGGACCATACCCGGCAACCGCGCCATAGCCGCCAGCCCCGACGCCAGCTACCTCAGGCTGCGGCTCAGCGAAGTGGCCGAGGGCTCGCTGGCTGAAGTGGGCGAGGAGATCCTGGTGGCCGAACCGCTCAAGGATCAGGTCTGTGCCGAAGCCGGCATCACCGCCTGCGAAGTGGTTTCCCAACACACCGGCAGCGAGATCATCGGCTTGGCCTGCACCCACCCGCTGGCCGGCCAGGGCTACGATTTCGGGGTGCCGGTACTATCGGCCGACTTCGTCGAAATGGATCAGGGCACGGGTTTCGTCCACATTGCGCCGGGCCACGGTGCCGACGACTTCGAGCTGGGCACCGCACACGGCATCGAGGTGCCGCAGACGGTGGACGAGGCGGGCTGTTTTTACGATCCGGTGCCGCTGTTTGCCGGGCTTCACGTTTTCAAAGCCGACGACCCCGTATGCCAGGCGTTGACGGCGGCCGGCGGCCTTTTGGGCCGGGGCTCGATCAGCCATTCCTATCCCCATTCCTGGCGTTCCAAGGCACCCCTGATCTTCCGCAACGCGCCGCAGTGGTTCATCTCCATGAGCGACACCGGGTTGCGCCAGAGCGCCCTCGCTGCCATCGAGGCGACGCGCTTCTATCCCGCTTCGGGACAGACCCGGCTTTACAACATGGTCGAGGCGCGACCCGATTGGCTGATTTCGCGCCAACGCGCCTGGGGCGTGCCGATCACGGTTTTCGTTGAGCGCCAAAGCGGCGAGCCTTTGCGCGACCCCGCCGTCAACCAACGCATTGTCGAGGCGGTCACGGCCGAAGGTGCCGACGCTTGGTTCGAGAGCCCGCCGGCACGTTTTCTGGGCGACGCTTATGATCCGGGCGATTACGACCGAGTCGGGGACATAGTCGATGTCTGGTTCGATTCCGGCTGTACCCACACCTGGGTGCTGGAGGACCGCGACGACCTGGAATGGCCGGCCTCGCTATACCTCGAGGGCTCGGACCAGCATCGTGGCTGGTTCCACTCCTCTCTGCTGCAGTCTTGCGGAACCCGCGGGCGGGCGCCCTACAACGGCGTCCTCACCCATGGCTTCGTGATGGCCGCCGACGGCCGCAAGATGTCGAAGTCGCTGGGCAACGTCGTCGCACCCCAGGACGTCATCGACCAGCAGGGTGCGGATATTCTCAGGCTCTGGGTGGTCAACTCGGACTATTCCGAAGACCTGCGCATCGGCAAGGAGATCCTCACTGGCCAAGTCGATTCATACCGCCGCCTGCGCAATACACTGCGTTTTCTGCTGGCCAACCTAGCCGGCTTCGAGGCGGGCGAGAAACTCGACCCAGCCGAAATGCCGGAGCTCGAACGCTGGGTGCTGCACCGGCTCTGGGAGCTCGACACCGAGGTGCGTGAAGCCTGCAAAAATTTCGATTTCCACCGGCTGTTCGTCGATCTCTATAACTTCTGTGTCAACGACCTTTCGGCCTTTTATTTCGACATCCGTAAGGATTCGCTCTATTGCGACCGCGCCAACCAGCAGCGCCGCCGGGCTGCCCGCACTGTGCTCGACCAGGTCTTCACCTGCGTCGTCACCTGGCTGGCGCCGGTGCTCAGCTTCACCTGCGAGCAGGCCTGGCTATCGCGCTACCCCGACGAAGCAGGCGAGGCCCAAGACAGCGTCCACCTGCAGCTCTTTCCGGAAGTGCCGGCATCCTGGCGCGACGACGCCGTGGCGGCGCGCTGGGCCAAGATCAGACAACTGCGCCGCGTGATTAACGGCGCCCTCGAGGTCGAACGCCAGGAAAAGCGCTTGGGTTCGAGCCTGCAGGCCCACCCGGTGATTTTCGCCGAGGAAGGCTATCGCGAGGCCGTGGCCGATCTCGATCTGGCCGAGATCGCCATCACCTCGGGCGCCACGCTGAGCGCCGAGGCAGCACCGGCAGAGGGCTTTCGGCTGGAAGACGTGCCCGGCATCGCGGTATTACCTGAAGCCGCCACCGGCGCCAAGTGCCAGCGCTGTTGGATGGTGCTGCCCGAGGTAGGCAAGGCCGCACCCGACGACCTTTGCGGACGTTGCGCCGACGCCGTGGCCGCGCACCGGGCCGGCTCCGCGGCCTGATGGAGCGGCGCCTCGGCCTGGCGCTGGCAGTGGCGGTGCTGCTGCTCGACCGGTTGAGCAAGTGGGCTTTGATTGATGAGCTGGCCGACCTGGGCATTATCGAGGTAACGCCGTTCTTCAATCTGGTGATGGTCTGGAACCGCGGCATCTCTTTCGGCTTTTTGCAATCGGGCTACGACTGGGCACCCTACCTGCTGGCCGCGCTGGCCTTGGCGGTGGCGCTGGTGCTGGCGGTTTGGCTGTGGCGCAGCAGGCGCCGCCTGACGGCGGCGGCGCTGGGTTTGGTCATCGGCGGCGCGCTGGGCAACGTCGTTGATCGGCTGCTCTGGCAGGCGGTGGCGGACTTTTTCGATTTTCACCTGATGGGTTATCATTGGCCGGCCTTCAACATCGCCGACGCCGCCATCGTGGCGGGTGTCGCCGGATTGCTCATGGATGGCTTGTTCGAGCGGCGCGAAGCGGATAAACAGGGCACATGAAACTTCGATATCTTCTTCTGCCTATCTTCGCCTTGCTGTCGCTAAGTGCCTGCAGCGGCGTGCGCGACGAGCTCGGCCTGACCAAGAAGGCGCCCGACGAGTTCACCGTCGTGACCAAGGCACCCTTGATCCGGCCGCCCGACTACACCCTCAAACCGCCGCGCCCCGGGACGCCACGGCCGCAGGCCGTGCCGACGAGCGAGACCGCACGCCAGGCACTGCTGGGCAATACGGCTCCGGCCCGACCGCAGGCCGAACGATCCTCGGCCAGCCGCAGCGAGCGGATATTCCTGAAACGTGCCGGGGTGGAGCAGGTACAGCCCGGCATTCGCACTATCATCGACCGCGAAATGACCCAGGTGGCACAAAAGGGCGAAGGCTTCACCGACAAGATCCTGTTCTGGCAGAACAAGCGGCCTCCGGGCGAAGTGGTCGATGCCGGCAAGGAAGCAGAACGCATCAAGGAGGCACAGGCCAAGGGCCTGGCGCCCAGCGGCCAGGGCGTGCCGGTAATCAAGAGGCGCAAGCGGGCGCTGCTAGAGAACGTTTTTTAGCACCGGGTTGGCC
>JASLXG010000164.1 GCA_030740435.1 Alphaproteobacteria bacterium
ACATCTGGAAGGGGATCGCACCCCGGTGGGGCGCCCGGTCTTCAAAACCGGTGAGGGGCGCCAAGCGTGCCTGGTGGGTTCGACTCCCACCCTCTTCCGCCATTTGCCACCACCATGCGGGGAGGCTGCCATGGACGACCAGGTCGTGCGCCTGACGACGCTTTCACACGGCGGCGGTTGCGGCTGCAAGATCGCACCCGGTGTGCTCGCCGAACTGCTCGGCGAGCTGCCGGCGGGCTTTCGCGATCCGGCCCTGCTGATCGGCACTGAGACCGGCGACGACGCCGCTGTCTACCAGATCAACGAACATCAGGCGGTGGTGGCGACGACCGACTTTTTCATGCCCATCGTCGACGATCCCTATGACTTCGGCCGCATCGCCGCCAGCAACGCGCTCTCCGACGTCTACGCCGTCGGCGCCAAGCCGATCCTGGCGCTGGCGCTGGTCGGCATGCCCATCGACAAGCTGCCGCTGGAGGTCATCCGCGGCATCCTGGCGGGTGGCGCGGCGGCCTGCGCCGAGGCCGGCGTGGCCATCGCCGGCGGCCACTCCATCGACGCGCCCGAGCCCATCTACGGCCTGGCCGCGGTGGGGCTGGGCGATCCCGCCACCATCAAGCGCAACATCGGCGCCCGGCCCGGCGACCTGCTGATCCTGGGCAAGCCCCTGGGCGTCGGTATTCTCAGCGCGGCGCTACAAAAAGGTGCGCTCGAAGCGCTTGGCTATGACGAGATGATCGCCACCACGACGCGGCTCAACAGCATCGGTGCCGATTTCGCCGCCTGGCCCGGCGTCCACGCCATGACCGATGTCACCGGCTTCGGCCTGCTGGGGCACTTGCTGGAGGTCTGCCGGGGTTCCAACCTGGGCGCGGTGATCGAGGCCCAGGACTTGCCGCTGCTGCCGACGGCCCGGGCCTTGGCGGAATCCGGCACCAACACCGGAGCGGCGGGGCGAAATTGGGCGAGCTACGGCCACGAGGTGAGGCTGGCGGACGAACTGCCGGTGTGGCGGAAGAACCTGCTATGCGACCCGCAAACCAGCGGCGGCTTGCTGATCAGCGTCGTCGCCGACCAGGCCCCGGCGGCGCTGGCGCTGTTTCACGATCAGGGCTACCAGGGCGCCGCGGTGGTGGGCCACATCGTCGAGGGAGCGGCCCGGGTGACGGTGGTTTGAAAGCCTTTCTCGTGGCGTCGCCAGCGGTGTAGGCTGGGAGCAGGGCGACTTTTCGACTTCACCAACTGCCGGAAAACAGAAATGGTCCGTCTAGCCGACTTGCCGGAAGGCTCGCGCGAACATCTGGCCAAGCTGCCCTGTCGCAGCTACGACAGCGCGCCCTGGGTGGCGGGGCCGCCGCTGGGCCAGCGCCGCGTCGCCATCATCTCGACGGCCGGCCTGCAGGTACGCGGCGACCGGCCCTTTGGGCTGGGGGCCGACGACTACCGGGTGATCCCGGGCGACACGCCCGGCGCCGATCTGATCATGAGCCACGTCTCGACCAACTTCGACCGTTCGGGCTTTCAACAGGACCTCAACGTCGCCTTCCCCATCGACCGCCTGCGCGAGATGGCGGCCGACGGCGAGATCGGCTCGGTGGCCGATTTCCATTATTCCTTCATGGGCGCCACCGACCCCGACCTCTACGAAGGCCCGGCCCGGCGCCTGGCTGAACTGCTGAAGAAAGACAACGTCGATGCGGCGCTGCTGGTGCCCATATGACCCTTTTGCACGCGCGCCGTGGGCGGGCTGGCACACTATCTCGAGGACGAAGGCGTGGCGACGACGCAGATCAGCCTGATCCGCGAGCACTCGGAAGCCATGAAACCACCGCGGGCGCTGTGGGTGCCATTTGAACTGGGCCGGCCGCTGGGCGCACCGGGCGACGCCGCTTTCCAGCGCCGCGTCCTGGCGGCGACCTTGGCGCTGCTGGAATCCGATTCCGGGCCCCAACTGGTCGATCACCACGAAGAAGCGCCCCCGGCGCACGCCGAGGACAGTGAAGGCTGGGTCTGCCCCATCAACCTGCCGGCGCCCGAGGCCGCCGCCGATGACGATCTCGGCGCCGCCATGCTGGTCGAGCTGAGCCAGATGGCGCCCTGGTACGACCTTGGCCTGCGCCAGAACGAACGCACCACGGTGGGTGCCAGCGGCCTCGAGATCGAGGCGGCGGCGCGCTTCGTAGCCTCGTTTCTGGCCGCCCAGCCCGACCCCAGTCCCAACCCCGAGTTCGGCCCCGCCGACATGCTCAAGCTGGCCACCGAGGACATCAAGGCGTTCTATTTCGAGGCCGCGCTGTCACAGCCGGGCAGCGCCTCCAGCGCCGAGGTGAACGAGTGGTTCTGGGGCCAAACCGCCGCCGCCAAGGTTTATTTCGCCTTGCACCCGGTGCTGGCCGGGAGCCCCGACAAGGCGCTGAAAACCTTCGCCATGGCGCTTCTCATCCCACGTTCGCAAGCCCACCGGATCGCGGGCTGAGGCGATGAGCAAACCCCGCACCTGGGACGACATACCCGGCGAAACCGTAACCCCCGGCCACAGCCGCCAGGCTTTTCGCGGCGACAACCTGATGGTGGTGCGCAACCTCGCCGAGCCCGGCGTCGGTGTCGAGATGCACAGCCATCCCCACGAACAGCTGGTCTATATCGTGCGCGGCCAGCTCGAGATGCACTGCCGTGGCGAGGTCCACATCCTGGGCCCCGGCAGCCTCTACCACATCCCCGGCGGCGAGGCCCACGGCGGCGCCCCGGTGGGCGACGAGCCCTGCGAGATCATCGATATCTTCTCGCCCCAGCGCGAGGATTTCGCTCACTTGGTGACCTACCAGGACGAAGACTGAGCCGGAACACACGTCGTGAAAATCGGATTCATAGGGCTGGGCATCATGGGCGCGCCCATGGCCGGGCATCTTCTCGATGCCGGCCGAGCGCTTTGGCTCTACGACTTGGCGCCGCTGCCGCCCGAGCTGCTCGGGAAGGGCGCTACCGCTTGCGCCAGCAACCGCGAGGTGGCTGAGGCCGGCGACCTCGTCATCGTCATGGTGCCCGATACGCCCGACGTCGAAGCCGTGCTGTTCGGGCCAGACGGCGTCGCCCAAGGCCTCGATCCGGGCAAGACCGTGGTCGACATGAGCACCATCTCGCCCACCGCCACGCAGCGCTTCGCCGGGCGGATCAACGAACTGGGCTGTGATTACCTCGATGCCCCGGTCTCGGGCGGTCCCGTCGGCGCCCAAAAGGCGGCGCTGACAATCATGGTTGGTGGCCCGGCCCAGGCCTTGGAGCGGGTGCGACAGCACTTTGAGATCATGGGCAAGACCATCACCCACATCGGCGAGCAAAACGGCGCCGGCCAGATCTGCAAGGCGGCCAACCAGATCATCGTCGGCATCACCGTCGAGGCCGTGGCCGAGGCCCTGGTCTTCGCCGCCAAGGCGGGCGCCGACCCGGCCGCGGTGCGGGCTGCCCTGCTGGGCGGCGCGGCCGGCTCGCCGATCCTGGAGCTGCACGGCCAGCGTATGCTGGAGCGCAACTTCGAGCCTGGGTTCAGGACCGAACTGCAGCAAAAGGACCTGGCCATCGCCCTCGATACGGCGCGCGAGCTGGGCCTCAGCCTGCCCGCCACGGCCAACGCCCAGCAGGTCTTCAACGGCACCAGTGCGGCCGACGCCAAGGCCGACCACAGCTCCGTCGTCAAGGTCATCGAGGCCCTGGCCGGGCATGTCTTGAAGACATGAACGAGCCCAGGCTGGCGCTGCTGCACGGCGACCGCAACGGCATCGGGCCGGAGTTGGTGGCCAAGCTGCTGGATGCGGGCTGTTCGGGGGCGCGCCTGATTTGCCTCGGCGACCCCGAGGTCTTCGCCGAGGGCCAAATGGTGGCCGGCACGGACTTCGACCTCGCCGGGCTGGCCGCCGTCGAGGCGCTGCCGGGTCAGGGCAGCGAGCCTGGCCGGGCCACGGCCGCTTCCGGCGGCGAAATTCTGGCGGCGCTGGGCCGCGCCGTCGAGCTGGCCCACGCCGGCCACATCGGCGGCATCGTTTTTGCGCCCCTGAACAAAGAGGCCATGCACCTGGGCGGCCTGGCCCATGAGGACGAAGGCCGCTTCCTGGCCCAGGCTTTCGCGGCCACGAAGGTGGGCGAGATCAACGTGTTGGAGGAACTCTGGACGGCGCGCGTGACCTCGCACGTGGCACTCAAGGACGTGGCCGGGCTGATCGACCAGGCCGGCGTTTTGGACACCATCGTGTTCATTGATGCGGCACTGAAAGCCGCCGGCGTCGAACGGCCGCGCCTCGCCGTGGCCGCCCTCAATCCCCACGCCGGCGACGGCGGCAACTTCGGGCGCGAGGAGATCGAGGTCATTTCCCCGGCCGTCGCGCAGGCTCGGGACCAGGGCATCGAGGCCCAGGGCCCATTGCCCGCCGACACCGTTTTCGTGCGCGCCCGGGCCGGCCAGTTCGACGCCGTGGTCACCATGTTCCATGATCAGGGCCAGATCGCCATGAAGCTGATCGGTTTCGAACGCGGCGTGACGCTGCTCGGCGGCCTGCCGGTGCCGGTGACCACACCGGCCCACGGCACGGCCTACGATATCGCCGGCCAGGGCCAGGCCAACCCGGCGGCGCTCAGGGCGGCCTATGAGCTCTGCCGCACCATGGCAGCGAGCAACAGGGAGAGCAGCAGATGAAACTTGCAGACAAAGTGGCAGTGGTTACCGGCGGTGCCCGCGGCATCGGCCGCTCCATCGCCCAGCGCTTCGTGAACGAGGGCTGCCGGGTGATGATCGGCGACGTGCTGGAGGAGCAACTGGCGGAAACTGTGTCGGAGCTCGGCGAGAACGCCGCCGGCATCGTCGCCGACGTCTCGCAAAAGGCCGATTGTCAGCGCCTGGTCGACGAATCCGTGGCCCGCTTCGGGCGCCTCGACGTTTGCGTCAACAACGCCGCCATATCGCGCACCGCCTCGATCCTCGATCTCAGCGAAGAGGACTTCGACGCCGTCATGGGCATCAACATCAAGGGCGCCTTTCTGGCCAGCCAGGCGGCGGCACGGCAGATGGTCGAGCAAGGCGATGGCGGCGCCATCGTCAATCTCTCTTCGATCAACGCCATCGTCGCCATCCCAGGCCAGACCGCCTACACCATCTCCAAGGGCGCCATCCACCAGCTCACGCGCTCGAGTGCCATCCAGCTGGCGCAGCACGGCATCCGGGTCAACGCCATCGGTCCCGGCACCATCGATACCGAAATGGCGGCTGGCCTGTTGGCCGACGCCAAAACCAAGGAAAAAATCATGTCGCGCATTCCGCTGGGCCGCCTCGGCGGCACCGACGAGATAGCCGCCATCGCGCTCTTTTTGGCTTCCAACGAATCGAGCTACGTCACCGGCGAAACCATCTACGCCGACGGCGGCCGGCTCTCGCTGAATTTGACGCTGGGGCCCGATGAAAGGGGGCCCGGGGCATGACGGCCCCCATCGGCTTCATCGGCCTCGGTCTGATGGGCAGCGCCGCGACGAAATACCTGGTGGCCGAGGGCTACGCCGTCACCGGCTACGACATCGTCGCCGACAAAGTCACGGCGGCCCAGGCCAATGGTGTGAGGCCCGCCTCGTCGCCGGCCGAGGTGGCTCGGGAGAGCGACATCGTGATCATTTGCGTCACCTCGACGGCGGCGGTCGAGGAGGCGGTGTTGGGCCCCGGCGGCGTCGTCGAGGCCGGCACGGCCGACAAGGTGCTGGTCGATATCTCCACCACCGAGACCGACAAAACCCGCGAGATGGCGGCCCGCCTGGCCAGCGACGGCGGCGCTATGAAATGGGTCGACGCGCCGGTTTCGGGCGGCCCCCCGGCGGCCGGCACGGGAAAGCTTGCCATCATGGCCGGCGGCGACGAGGCGGCCATTGCCCAGGTCTCGGGCGTGATGAACGATCTGGCCGCCAGCTTCACCCACATGGGGCCGGTGGGGGCGGGCCAGATCACCAAGATGATCAACCAGGTGCTGGTGCTGACCAATTATTGCGTCCTGGCCGAGGCGCTGCGGCTGGCGGAGAAGGGCGGCATCGATGCGGCCAAGATCCCGGCCGCCCTGGCGCCCGGGCACGCCGGTTCGAACATGTTGCAATCCATTTACCCGCGCATGCTGGAGCGCGACTTCGCCCCGGCCGGCTACGCCCGCCAGGTGCTCAAGGACCTCGACATGGTGCACGACCTGGCCAAGGCGCTAAAGGCACCGACGCCCATGGCCAGCCAGGCGGCGGCGCTGTTTCGCCTGCTCGTGGCGCGGGGTCACGGCGAACTCGACGGCATCGCCGTGCTCAAGCTCTACGACGACGAGCCGGTGTAGTCTCCCTCTCGGTCTCTGGTCCGGGCGCAATATCAGCGGTTGCCAAAAGGGCGGTTTTGAACCAAACCCGACTCAACCGGGCTGTCGCAATTTGCCGGCGATACAGGCTGCAAGCATTTACCGAGTGGCAACATGTCGCATTCCTAGGATTGTCGGGGCGTGTATGCGCCCATTCTGGGAGTGGGCCCTACCTTCCCGGCTCGGCTTGATACTTGCGGTTTCGGGGAACATGCCGGCGAACTTCGCCAGACGCATGCCGCCGTTATGATTAGCGTCGGAGAGCCTGGGGCAAGCGCTATGGCGTTTCGTTCTCGGCAGCCCCACTCATGACGTCGGCGTCCTCGGCGCCCGCTTTGTCGGCCGCCTCTTTGGCCAAACGGAGGGCACGCAGCTTCGCCACATGTTCTGCTTTCTCCCGCCGCGCTTTTTCCCTTTCGTTGAGGATCTGCTTATCTTTCTTCTGGGTAGCGGTGAACTGTTTCTCGGTCCTCGATTTTGATGACTTCCACATTTCGGAAATCCTCTGCTTCGGTTCGAGGCATCACGGGCGAGTATTTCCATCCCGTGGCGCGGGCGGGTCCGCCCGCAGGCTGGTTCGCAAGGTCGGCGCCAGCAGATCCTATCTGGATCGGCGGTCCGGGAGAAGGATTGACGATGGGGGCTCGCTGGCCGTTTGTATGAGGGGACTGCGCCACATCCAAACACCGGCCCTCCGGTATTGACGGTGGCCGCTTGAAGGCCCCTACTCGAACGATACCATGGCGGTTCACCATGAGGATCCGTGCCTTGCCCGAACGCCCGTCGAACGGGCGCAAAAGAGACGTTGAGTTGGGAGCCGTTCGAAAGCTCCTTGGGCGCCTCCTCTGTGTTGTTGGAGTTCATAACAGCCAAATCCTAGATGCCTCTTTCGGATTCGGTCCCGGCAGCACGGTCCAAAAGCTGCAGTGCAAACGTTGTGGAATGATAACCACTCGACGAGGATGAGGGTGGGCAAGCTGGCGTGATTGACAGCATATCGATTTGGGCCCATCGTCGCGGCGCCGGACGTCTCGGAGAACGAATACAAAATCGCCCATCGCGTCCGTCCCGAGGCAGATGATTCGCGCCCCATTTTTATGGAGGTATTCGGATGGATATGGAGAAGATCAAACTGGGATTGTGGGGCGCCGCTGGCGGTGCAGTGTTGAGCAGTACAACCGGGATCCGGAGAAGGATCGGAAATTAGCAGAAATGAAGAAAATCGATTCCTGGAGCAGAAATGACTACGTCGAGAAACAGGGGTAGGCCACGATCCCTGGAGAAAAAAATCCTGACAGCACTGTGGCACGGAAGTGTGCCGACCTGCTTTCACAGCTTGCCGGGTAGACACGTTCGGGCCAAGGACGTGACCTGCAGCGGATCTATCTGGAGACCATAGATCGGATTCTGGGCGGCGGCATGAACAAACTGATCATCGACAATGACAATAAGAGCGGCTCGGGCGTGGTGCCTTATCTGCCCCTGCCCGAATTGCAAAAGCGGCCGGGAGGCGGACAATGAGCAGGCGCACCCTGGCTATCCTGGGAATTCTCGTCGCCGTCGTCGGCATCACCGCCTTCGGCGCCCTCTATACCGTGCACCAGACCCAACAGGCCCTGGTCATGCAGTTCGGCAAGGTGCAGAGCGTGGTCACCATGCCGGGTCTGAAGGTGAAAATTCCCTTCATCCAGGACGTGATCTTCGTCGACAAGCGCATCCTGGCCTACGACGCCCCGGCCGAGGAGATCATCGCCTCGGACCAGAAGCGCCTGGTGGTCGACAGCTTCCTGCGCTTCC
>JASLXG010000165.1 GCA_030740435.1 Alphaproteobacteria bacterium
GGGCTTCCGGCAGGAAGCCTGGGCGCCGACTGCGGACAGAAGAACGGAGCCCCTGCAGGCATCACCGCGGAGACGGAAACAAAGGGCGTTCGGAGCTTGACATCAACCAACCGATTACAGAAGGCACAGAGGCACAGAGATTCACGGAGGGTCTGCCCTATCCCCCTCTGTGTCTCTGTGCCTCTGTGGTTGAATCAAATCCTGACAAGCGGCTCGGCCAAACCTTGAAACGCGCTATCCCACGATTTCGGCCGCGATGGCGTCGAGCGGGGTGTCCGGCCGGGCGCCGACGTGCTGGATGACCTCGGCCGCGGCGGCGGATCCCAGACGGCCGCAGGTGTGCAGGTCGTAATCCCGCGTCAGGCCATAGAGGAACCCCGAGGCGTAAAGATCGCCCGCACCCGTGCTGTCGACCAGGCGTGCGATGGGGGCGGCGTCGATGACGTGGACCTCTTCGCCCCGCACCACCACCGAGCCCTGTTCGGATCGTGTCAAGGCGGCGATCAACGAACCGCCGCGCAAGGCCTGCAGGGCGTCGTCGAAATCCTTGACCTGGAAGAGCGAGATCAACTCGTCCTCGTTGGCGAACAGCACGTCGACCTCGGCCTCCACCAGGTGGCGGAACTCGTCGCGCCAGCGGTCGACGCAGAAGGCATCGGAGAGGCTGATGGAGACTTGGCGCCCGGCGGCGTGGGCGATCTTGGCGGCCTTGCGGAAGGCCTCCTTGGCGCCCGGCGGATCCCACAGATAACCCTCCATGTAGGTCAGGCGCGCCCGGGCGATCTGTTCGGGCTCGATGTCGTCGGGGCCGAGCCCGGTGCAGGCGCCCAGATAGGTGTTCATGGTGCGCTGGCCGTCGGGGGTGACTTGGATCAGGCAGCGCGCCGTGGGGGCGCCGCCGTCGGCCAAGGGCGTGGTGAATTCGACGCCCAACGAGCGCAGGTCGTGGGCGAAGACCTCGCCGAGTTGGTCGTTGCGCACCTTGCCGATGTAGCCGCCGCGGCCGCCCAGGCTGGCGATGCCGGCCATGGTGTTGCCGGCCGAGCCGCCGGAAACCTCGATACCGGGGCCCATCAGGCCGTAAAGCTGCTCCGCCCGGTCGGCGTCGATCAGGGTCATGGCGCCCTTGGCAAGATCATGACGCGTGAGAAACGCATCGTCGGCGTGGCTGACCACGTCGACGATGGCATTGCCGATGCCGACGACGTCCAAAAGCTCGCTGCTCATGTAAAACTCTCCAAACCCACACGATGGGCCGCAGTATAGGGGCGCCGCCCGGCGTCAACAAACGATTGCGCCGGGGCCGCGGCGCCATTACATGACCAGGGCATATGCAACGCGCAGCGGTGCCCGACCATGATCTCTGCCTTCGTCAAAAGCTTCCAGCAACTTCCCGATGCCACCTTCCGCGGGGTTTTGTTCAAATCCCTGGGCCTGGCGATTGTCGTCTTTGTCCTGCTCTCGCTGTTGGCCTGGCCGGCGCTGAGCCAGCTCGACGCGCTGCTCACCGACTGGCTGGGCTGGCTGCCCGACAGTTGGATCGAGGGTCTGGTTTCGTTCATCAGCGGCATCGCCGTGCTGGCCGGCTACCTGGTGCTGGCGGCGGTATTGTTTGCCCCGGTGGTCAGCATTTTCATAAGCCTGTTTCTCGAAGAGATCGCCGGCGCCGTCGAGGGCCGCCATTATCCGGACGAGGCGGCGGCCCCGGGGCAGCCCTTGAAAGACGCCATGGCGACCTCGCTGAAGTTCTTCGTGGTCATGGTGGTGGCCAACATCGTGGTGCTGCCGATCTACCTCTTGATGATCTGGTTGCCGCTGATAAATGTCTTTATTTTCTATGGCTTAAACGGTTACCTTCTGAGTCGGGAGTATTTCGAGTTGGTCTCCATGAGGCGTCTCGACGCGGTCCAGGCGACGGCCTTGCAAAAAGCCCATCGAGGGCGGCTTCTGGGCGCCGGTGTGGTGATCACCTTCCTCTTCACCATACCGCTCTTGAACCTGCTGGCGCCGCTCTTGGCGACGGCCGCGATGGTGCATCTGTTTCAAGGCTTCCGGGCCCCGCCGGGGTCCCAGCGCTAGTGTAAGGAAGGTAACGGGAGGTTTGGTAGCACGATCGCAAGTCAAGGGTGGTGTGGTCGGGCTGGCGCTAGCGCTCGGCGCCTGCGTCACGGCCGAACCGCCGCCGGTGCAAAAGGCGGTCGCTCCGATGCTCGTGCCGGTGCGGTCGGTCCCTGCGGCGGCGCAAAGCAAAATCGTTGCCAAACCGGAACAGGTGGCGGCCGTGCCGGCCGCGCCGGCCAAGGTCGCGGTGGTGAAGCCGCCGGCGGCTGCGGTCGCTCCAGCACCAAAGAAACCGCCCGTGGCGGCGCCTGAGCCGGCCGTTAGCCTCGAGGACTTGGTGGGGCTGCAACGCACCGCCGTGGCGGATCTTTTCGGCCCCCCCGGCTTGCTGCGCCGGGAGCCACCGGGCGAGGTCTGGCAGTACCGCCGCCGGGGCTGCGTGTTGCACGTTTTTCTTTATGAAGCGGCAGAGAGCGGCCAGCGTGTCGAGCACGTCGAGATCAGCCTCCCCGAGGCCATGGCAGCGCGCGCCTGCCTGAAGACATTTTTGCGCGCCCAGGCCAGCGTTCCGGGCGTTCCCCGCTACGCTTCCTCCTTGGCGCCGTAGCGGCAGATTTTGGCGATCACGCAGGCCGGGCAATTGGGCTTGCGGGCCTTGCAGACGTGGCGGCCGTGCAGGATCAGCCAGTGATGGGCATGTTGCCGCCAGCGCTCGGGCACCACACCCAGCAACCCCTTCTCGACCTCCAGCGGATTCTTGCCGGGCGCCAGGCCGGAGCGGTTGGCGAGCCGGAAGACGTGGGTATCGACGGCCATGGTGGGCTGGTCGAAGGCCACGTTGAGGACCACGTTGGCGGTCTTGCGGCCGACGCCGGGCAGCGCTTCGAGGGCTTCGCGCTGGGCCGGCACCTGCCCGCCGTGGTGCTCGATCAGGGCGCGGCTGAGGCCAACCAGGCTTTTGGCCTTGTTGCGGTAAAGGCCGATGGTCTTGATCTTGTCGCGTATCCTGGCCTCGCCCAGCTTGGCCATCTTCTCGGGCGTGTCGGCCAGGGCAAAAAGCCCCGGCGTGGCCTTGTTGACGCCGACGTCGGTGGCCTGGGCCGACAGCACCACGGCCACCAGCAGCGTGAAGGGGGATTTGTAGTCGAGCTCGCTTTTGGGCGCTGGGTTGGCTGCTGCGAGCTGGGCGAAGAGCTTGTCGACGTTGGCTTTGCTAAGCGTCATGGCGGCACTTTAGTTAGCCCGGCGCCTGCCATCAAATCCCAAACCAGCGATAGCGGCTATCAGTTCCCCAACCCCAGCACGTCCGCCATGCCGTAAAGCCCCGGCGGCTGGCCCTGGGCCCAAAGCGCCGCGGCCACGGCGCCGCGGGCGAAGATGGCGCGGTTGCCGGCGATGTGGCTGAGTGCGATGCGTTCATCGTCGGCGGCGAAGACCACGGAATGCTCGCCCACCACGTTGCCGCCGCGCAGCACGGCATAGCCGATGTCGCCGCGCTCACGCTCGCCGGTGATGCCGTCGCGGCCGCGCGCCGCCACCTCGTCGTGGTCTGCGCCCCGGCCCAAAGCGGCGGCCCGGCCCAGCGCCAGAGCCGTGCCCGAGGGCGCGTCGACCTTGTGGCGGTGATGCATCTCGACGATCTCGATGTCGAACTCGGGGTCCAATGCCGCCGCCACCTGGCGCGTCAGCGCCAGCAGCAGGTTTACGCCCAGGCTCATGTTTGCCGCCTGCACCACGACTGCGCGCGTCGTCGCCGCCTCGATGGCGGCCTGGTGCAGGGGCTCGAAGCCGGTTGTGCCGATGACGTGGGCGGTTTCGTTCTCGGCCGCCAGGGCGGCGTGGGTGGCGCTGGCGGCCGGCGCCGTGAAGTCGAGCACGGCGTCGGCGGCGGCAAACAGCGCCGCCGGGTCGTCGCCGACGATTATGCCACTGCTGCCCAGGCCGGCCAGCTCGCCCAGGTCACGGCCAATTTGCTCGCTGCCGGCGACCTCGGTGCCGCCGCAAAGTTCACAGCCTTCTGTCGCCGTCACCTGGCGCGCCAGGGTCAGGCCCATGCGGCCGGCACAGCCGACGATGCCGATTTTGGTCCGCCCCATGACGATCTCCCTGGCCGCTACTCAGGCCAGCAATTAAAGCATGGATCGAGGAGGGAAAGAAAAGCGCACGAGTGCGCGTTACTCGGGTAGGTCGTCCCAGAGTTCCTTGACCTTGCTGAGGAAGCTCTCGGATTCGGGATTGGTGCGGGCGCTGCCTTCGCTTTCGAACTGGCGCAGCAGCTCCTGCTGGGCCTTGGTCAGATTGACCGGCGTCTCGATGGTGGCCTGGATATAGAGGTCGCCCTGGCCGTTGCTGCGCATCACCGGCATGCCCTTGCCCTTGAGGCGGAACTGGCGTCCGGTCTGGGTGCCCTTGGGGATAGTGATGCGGGCCCGGGCGCCGCCCAGCGTCGGCACTTCGATGGCGCCGCCCAGCGCCGCCGTGGTCATCGGGATGGGCACGCGGCAATAAAGGTGGCTGCCGTCGCGCTGAAACAGGCGGTGGGCGGAGATGGAGAGGAAAATGTAAAGATCGCCCGGCGGCGCGCCGCGCAATCCCGCCTCGCCCTCGCCGCTTAGCCGGATACGGGTGCCGTCCTCGACCCCGGCCGGGATCTTGACCGCCAGCGTCTTCTGTTTCTGCACCCGTCCGGCGCCACTGCAGCTGGGGCAGGGGTCGGTGATGACGTGGCCGGCGCCACCGCAACTGGGGCAGGTGCGTTCGACGGTGAAGAAGCCCTGCTGGCTGCGCACCTTGCCGACGCCCTGGCAGGTGCCGCAGAGCGAGGGCCGGGCGCCGTCGCGGGCGCCTGAGCCCTCGCAGGAATCGCAGAGCACGGTCGAGGGCACCCTGATCTCGCGGTTGCGGCCGTGGAAGGCATCCTCCAGGCCGATCTCCAGGTTGAAGCGCAGATCATTGCCGCGGCTCTGCTGGCGGCCGCCGCCGCGCCGGCCGCCCATGAATTCGCCGAAAAGGTCGTCGAAGACATCGGCGAAGGATGATCCGAAGCCGAATTCGGCGCCGCCCGGCCCGCCCGAGGCGTGCTCGAAGGCGGCGTGGCCGAACTGGTCGTAGGCGGCGCGCTTCTGGTCGTCGCTAAGGACCTCGTAGGCCTCGGAGACTTCCTTGAACTTCTGCTCGGCGGCGCTGTCGCCGGGATTGCGGTCGGGGTGGTGTTGCTTGGCCTGGTTTCGGTAGGCCCGCTTGAGCTCGTCGGCATCGGCGCTGCGGCCGACGCCGAGGAGGTCATAATAGTCCTGCTTGGCCATGCCCGATCACCAGCGCCCGTGCCGCCCCCCGCGCCCTCCGGCCCCTGACCGGCTAACCCTTGTCCTTGTTCTCTTCGTCGACTTCCTCGAAGTCGGCATCGACGACGTCGTCGTTGCTCTCGGCATGGGCCTCGGCCTCGTCGTCGGGGCCCCCAGGGCCAGCGGCGCTGGCGCTGGCGGTGGCGCCGTCGGGTGAGGACTCGGCGGCGGCGCTGGCCTGGTACATGGCCTCGCCGAGCTTCATCGATGACTGCCCCAGGGCCTCGGTCAGTTCCTTGATCTTGGCCGTGTCGTCACCTTCGAGCGCGCCTCTGAGGGCCTCGATGTCGCCCTCGATGGCCTGCTTTTCGTCCTCTCCGATCTTGTCGCCGTATTCGCCCAGGTTCTTTTCCGTGGCGTGGATCAAGGCCTCGGCCTGGTTGCGCGTCTCGGCCGCCTCGCGCCGTTCCTGGTCCTCGCTGGCGTGCATCTCGGCCTCGTTGACCATGCGATCGATCTCGGCGTCGGCCAGCCCGCCCGAGGCCTGGATGCGGATCTGCTGCTCCTTGCCGGTGCCCTTGTCCTTGGCCGAGACGTTGACGATGCCGTTGGCGTCGATGTCGAAGGTGACCTCGACCTGAGGTACGCCGCGCGGCGCCGGCGGGATGCCCACGAGGTCGAACTGGCCCAAAAGCTTGTTGTCGGAGGCCATTTCGCGCTCGCCCTGGAAGACCCGGATGGTGACTGCGTTCTGGGAGTCCTCGGCGGTCGAGAAGACTTGGCTTTTCTTGGTCGGGATGGTGGTGTTGCGCTCTATCAGGCGGGTGAAGACGCCGCCCAGGGTCTCGATGCCTAGGCTCAAGGGCGTCACGTCGAGCAGCAGCACGTCCTTGATGTCGCCCTGCAGCACGCCGGCCTGGATGGCGGCGCCGGCAGCCACCACCTCGTCGGGGTTGACGCCCTTGTGGGGCTCGCGGCCGAAGAAGTTCTTGACCGTCTCGACCACCTTGGGCATGCGCGTCATGCCGCCGACCATGACCACGTCTTCGATCTCGCCGGGGCTGAGGCCGGCATCGCTCAGCGCCTTGCGGCAGGGCTCGATGGTGCTTTCGACGAGGTCCTCGACCAGGGCCTCGAGTTTGGCCCGGGTGAGCTTCATGGTGAGATGCTTGGGGCCCGACGCGTCGGCCGTGATGAAGGGCAGGTTGATCTCGGTTTGCGTCGCGCTGGAAAGCTCGATCTTGGCCTTCTCGGCCGCCTCCTTGAGGCGCTGCAGCGCCAGCTTGTCGCCGCGCAGGTCGATGCCCTGTTCGCGCTTGAACTCCTCGGCCAGGTAGTTGAGGAGCTTCATGTCGAAATCTTCGCCGCCGAGGAAGGTGTCGCCGTTGGTCGATTTGACCTCGAAGACGCCGTCGCCGAGCTCGAGGATGGAAATGTCGAAGGTGCCGCCGCCCAGGTCGTAGACCGCGATGGTGCGGTTGTCGCCCTTGTCGAGGCCATAGGCCAGGGCCGCCGCCGTGGGCTCGTTGATGATGCGTTTCACGTCGAGCCCGGCGATGCGTCCGGCGTCCTTGGTGGCCTGGCGCTGGGCGTCGTTGAAGTAGGCCGGAACCGTGATCACGGCCTCGCTGATGGGTTCGCCAAGATAGGCCTCGCCGGTTTCCTTCATCTTCTGCAGCAGGAAGGCGCTGATCTGGCTGGGGGCGTACTTTTCGCCGCGCGCCTCGACCCAGGCGTCGCCGTTGTCGGCCCGGACGATACTGTAGGGCACCATGTCGATGTCCTTCTTGGTCATCGGATCGTCCATGGTGCGGCCGATCAGGCGCTTGATGGCAAACAACGTGTCTTCCGGGTTGGTCACCGCCTGGCGCTTGGCGGGTTGGCCGACCAGGCGCTCGCCATCCTCGGTGAAGGCCACCATCGAGGGCGTGGTGCGGGCGCCCTCGGCGTTCTCGATCACCTTGGGATCGGAGCCGTCCATGATGGCGACGCATGAATTGGTGGTGCCAAGGTCAATGCCGATGATCTTACCCATGGTGTCCTCTCTGGTTCGCAAGGACGGCGCCGCGACAAAAAAAGGCACCGCCCGGACCCCCAAAACGTGAAGCCCGAAATGCCTCGGTGCAGGGCCGTTCCATATGTTGAGGCGATATATAGGGAGCCTCACGCCCTATCGCAAGCACGAGACGTCCTCCCGGGGCCCTAAATTGGCATTCGAATGCCGATTTTTTGCCCTCCCTTGCCGGACCGCTCCCGGGCTATGCTGGCTGCCGCCATGATCGTTTCGGCCAGCTATCGCACCGATATCCCGGCTTTTTACGGCACTTGGTTCGACCGGCGCCTGACGGCCGGCTTTTGCCGGGTGCGCAATCCCTACGGCGGCCAGAGCTACCAGGTGGCGCTGGCCGGCGAAGCCGTCGACGGCTTCGTTTTCTGGACCCGCAACGTGGCGCCCTTCCTGCCTCAGTTGGCCCGGTTGCGAGGCCTGGGCCCGCCGTTCGTGGTGCACTATACGGTGCTGGATTACCCCACGCTGTTGGACCGTTCGGTGCCGCCGGCGGCCGACCAGATCCGGCTGATGCACCGCCTGGCCGCCGAATATGGCCCGCACGCCGTGGTCTGGCGCTACGACCCGGTGGTGTTTTCCTCGCTGACCGATCGCCGCCACCACCTCGCCAGCTTCGGCCGCCTGGCCCGGGCGCTGGCCGGGGCCAGCGACGAGGTGGTGATCTCGTTCGTCAACCCTTACCGCAAGGCCCGGCGCCGGCTCGACCGGGCGGCCCGGGAGGGTGATTTTTCCTGGTTCGATCCGGAAGCCGGGGAAAAACGGCGGCTCGCCGCCGAGCTGGCCGTCATCGCCGCCGAGCACGGCATGCGTTTGACCGTCTGCTCGCAGGCGGCGTTGCTGGCGCCTGGTACCGAGCCGGCCCGCTGTATCGATGCCGAGCGCCTGGCACGCATCGCCGGGCGGCCCATCCAGGCGCCCCAGATGGGCAATCGCCCCGACTGCCTGTGCCACCGCTCGCGCGATATCGGCGCCTACGACAGTTGCCCCCACGGCTGCCTCTACTGCTATGGCGTGGCCAGCCGGCGGCGCGCCGTAGCCGGCTTCCAGAGCCACGATCCAAGTGCCGCCGAACTGCTTCCGTGAGCATTTCAAGATTGATCCCGGCCACCCGCTCCCCCTCCCAACCACCCATCGATAATCCCTGTGGTATCCTGTGGGTGGTTGGGAGGCGGAGCGGGTGGTCGGGCGAATTTGACACCCTCAGCCCTCGG
>JASLXG010000166.1 GCA_030740435.1 Alphaproteobacteria bacterium
GCTGACCTACCCCTCCTTTCCGATCGATAAATACAAGTATCGAAACAAAGGAGGCAGAACATGAGAGCATACGAATTTGGCGGCCATCGGGACGGGCTAACGTCACCCCCCGCGACGTGAACCGGCTCAAGCATCACGAAAAGGCTTACTCCGGGTTCGCGGCACCCGTGGCGCTCTTGGCCGCTTTCATCTCGCGCTGGGTGATGTAGATGGTGGCACTGAAGACGATGGCGGCGCCCAGCCAGACCCAGGGGTCGAGCACCTCGGCAAAGAGAATGATCCCGGCCACCGCGGCCGCCGGCATGCGCAGGAAGTCGAAGGGCATGACCAGCGAGGTCTCGGCGATATTGAGGGCGCGGGTCAGGCTGTAGATGTAGGTGTTGGCCAGCAGCGCCAGCGCCACCATCCAGGGCAGCAGATCGAGGCTGGGCCACTCCCAGTGCCAAAGCGCCGGCAGCAGGGCGAAGGGCACCGAGAAGAGCGTCAGGTAGAAGACCGTGGCGGCCGAGCTTTCGCTGCGCAGCAGCACCTTGCCGGTCACTACCACGCCGGCGCCCGTCAGCGCCGAGGCCAGCATCAGGATGGCGGCCGGACTGATGGCGGCCAGACCGGGCCGCACGATCACCAGCACGCCGACAAAGCCGACGGCCAGGGCCAGCCAGCGCCGTGGCCCCACGGCATCGCGCAGGAAGGCGGCCGCCAGCATGGTGGCAAAGAGCGGCGAGGTGAAGATCAGGGCCGTGGCCTCGGCCAGCGGGATCAGCTTGATGGCCACCACCAGCGTGCCGCCGCGCACCACCATCAGCAGCGCCCGCCAGAGATGCAGCCCCAGGCGCTCGGTCTTCAGGCCGCCGCGCGGCAGTAGCCAGGGCGCCATCAGCAGCAGCGGCAGGAAATAGCGCCAAAACAGCACGACATACTCGCTCAACTCAGCCGACAGCCGCTTCATCACGCCGATCATGGCGGCATAGCCGCAGGCCCCCAGGACCATCCAGAAGGCGACGCGTAGCGCCACAGGGAGGCGCCCCAGGCGCCCGAGCTGGCCCTCTCCGGCGCTCATGCCGCGTCCTCCGCCACGTCGTTGAGCCGGTGGCTGGCCGAGGAATCCAAGTCGAATCCGTAGATCTCCTTCAGTTTGGCGATCTTCCGGCGCTGCTCATCGTCGAACGGCAGGACCCCGTCGAAGGCGTGCAGGCAAATTCCTTCGATCAGGTCGCCCAGCGCCATGTCGTGGTATTCGGCCATGGCCTTCAGCACCTTCAGCAGGCGTTTCTCCAGCCGCATGCCGGTCTGTACCCGTTCCACGTCGATTCTCCGTTCCGTTTTCTTGCGCTTGTTCATGGCGCGGATGTACCATGGTACATTGGTAACGTCAAGTAGCGGCTTGATCTGTTGCCGCTATGGCCGTAGGTCTCGGGGCCGGGATAGCCCCACGGGGGCTCTTTGGTATTTTCGCTGGTTGAGCTTCGCGCTGTCGGGTGCTAGCCATGTAGCGGCAAAGAAACGAAAGGGCCACCGAGTGGCTGAGACGGCACCCCTCGAGGGAATCACCATCCTGGAGATCTGCTCCAACCTGGCCGGTCCCTTTGCCGGCAAGGTGCTGGTCGAACTCGGGGCCCAGGTGATCAAGGTCGAGCCCAGCGACGGGGGCGACGTGGCGCGCAATTGGGGCAAGGGGAAGCTGGGCGATACCTCGGCCGTCTTTCAGTCCTTCAACAAGGAAAAACGCTCGCTCAGCGCCAATCTGCGTGACCCCGCTCAGGTGGCGGCGCTGCTGGGCCTGATCGACGAGCGCATCGACGTGGTCTTCCAGAACCTGCGGCCCGGCCTGGTCGACAAGTACGGCCTGGGGCCGGAAGCCGTGCTGGCCCGCAAGCCCCAAGTCATCTATTGCAACCTGGGAGCCTACGGCGAGGGCCCGCTTTCCAGCCTGCCGGGCTACGATCCCCTGATCCAGGCCTTCACAGGCGTCGCCGCCACGACGGGCGAAACAGGTGGCCGGCCCTCTCGCGTCGGCGTGCCGGTGGTCGACATGGGCACCGGCATGTGGGCCGTGATCGGCATCCTGGCAGCCCTGATCCGGCGCGGTGTGACGGGCCGGGGCGGCCTCGTCGATGCCTCGCTTTTCGAGACCGGCTTGGCCTGGATGTCGATGGCTTTCGCCTTTTTCGAGGCCGACGGCGACGTGCCCGAGCGCCGGGGTTTACGCGGTCCCATCGTGGCGCCCAACGGCGAATTCGAGACCGCCGACGGCCTCTTGATGATCACCACCGCTTCCGAGAGCCAGTTCGTGCCGCTCTGCCAGGCCATCGGCATGACGGAACTTCTCGACGACCCCCGCTTCGCCACCGGCGCCTCGCGCTACGCCAACGACCAAGCCCTGATCAAGCTGATGAACCAGCGCCTCAGAACCCAGCCCCGGGCCCACTGGGCCGAGCGCCTCGACGCCGCCGGCGTGCCCAACGCGCCGCTGCAGGACCTGGCCCAGGCCGTGGCCCACGAGCAGACCGCGGCCTCCGGCATCCTGCAGACCAGCCCCGACGGCGGCTATCGCGTGGTCGGCCTGCCGCTCAAGTTCGACGGCGTCCGGCCCGCCTTCCAGCGCCCGGCTCCGGCGCTCGGCGAGGCCGACGAGGAGCTGCTTTGAAATGGCGACAGGCGGGTCCGCTGGCGGATCAAAAAGCGGTCGTTCGCTCAGCGCACCTCGAAACGAGGTGCGTGACCCCTTTTGAGTAGAGAATCATCATCGCCAAGCACATATTCGTTTTGTATATATCAAATTATTGAACACCAATATCAATGAGAGTATGATCTCGCGGTATTCCGGGTCATTTTGGTGTAGTCCGAACAACAGAAGTTAGAAACTCGATATGGGGAGGATCACATGCGCGTATTCAATATCCTTGTTGCGGCGTTGGCAGCGGTTGTTCTTCTGGCAAATGGCGCGAATGCCGGTGAGCGCTATGGGAAGTAGAAAGTCGTTTACCATATCAACTACGTCGGCGGCGACAAGGACAAGAAATACAGTGGCGCCATGCGCAACATTCAGAACCACATCAATGCGGTTGGCGCCGACAATATGGACATCAAGGTTGTCCTTCATGGCAACGGTTTGGGATTATTGATGAACGCCAAAACCAACGAAAAACTCCAAGGCGCGGTCGCTAGCCTAAAATCCCAGAACGTCGATTTTCAAGTCTGCGCCAACACCTTGAAGGGACGAAAAATCAGTTACGACAATGATCTGTTCAATGTCTTCAAAGAGGATATCGTACCGAGCGGGGTCGCGGAACTCACGCATCTACAGCAGATGGGATACACCTACATCAAACCGTAGGACGGTAACATATGCGAACCTATGAGGGCGGCGCCCCGGCAATGGGTGCCGCCCTCTTTCGAGGATCTTTATCTACTTTCAGAAGTCAACCGGACGATCAGGCGCCTGAGCGCTGTCAGCGAATCATGGTCTCGGGGATAAACATAATGATCTGGGGGAAGGCCAGCAGGATGGCGACGTTGACCAGGGCGACGCTGACGAACCAGCCGCAACCGCGGAACATGTCGCCCATCTTGACGTTGGGTGCCACGCCCTTGAGGACGTAGACGTTGAGGCCGGAAAAGGCTAACGCCATGGTGCAACCATTTTCTCACGGTCCAGATGATTCCCGGGCGACTCGCTGAGACAAGAGGCTTGGGTTGCCGGCTTTGACGACATCTCCTGGGTACCTTCCAAACGCCGGACGACACCTGTTGAGATCATCCGCCCAGTTTAAACATCGTCTCCGGAATGAACAGGATGATCTGGGGGAAAGCCAGCAGGATGGCGACGTTGACCAGGTCGACGCCGACGAACCAGCCGCAGCCCCGGAACATGTCGCCCATCTTGACGTCGGGGGCGACGCCCTTGAGGACGTAGACGTTGAGGCCGACGGGCGGCGTGATCAGGCCGATCTCGATCATGCGTACCACCAGCACGCCGAAGACGATGGGGTTGATGCCCATTTCCTTGATCGCCGGCAGGATGATGGGCACCGTCAGCAACAGCATGCCGATGCCGTCGAGGAACATGCCCAAGACCAAATAAAGCGCCAGGATGCCGATCAGGATCACCATGGGCGGCAGCTCGGCCCCCACGATGGTCTCGGCCAGGGCCGCCGGCATGCCGGTGAAACCCAGGAAATGGACGAAGATCAAAACCCCCGCGACGATGGCGAAGATCAGCGCGGTGGTCCGCGCCGTCTCCATCAGGGCGTGCTTGAACTTGCCGAAGTTGAGGCGCGGCAGAGCCAGCAGCAGCGCCCCGCCGGCACCCACGGCAGCGGCCTCGCTGGGCGTGGCAATGCCGATGTAGATCGAGCCCATGACCAGGATGACCAGCACGATCATGGCCCAGATGCCCTTTAATGATCCCCAGCGCTCGCGCCAGGTAATTCCCTTGATGGGGGGGCCCAGGGCGGGGTTGACCTTGAAGCGCAGCACCAGCATCACCGAATAGCTGAAGGCTTCCAAAAGCCCCGGCAGGAAGCCCGCGAGCAAGAGCGCGCCGATCGATTCCTCGGCGATGAATCCGTAGATCACCATCAACACCGAGGGCGGGATCATGGTCGCCATGGTGCCGCCGGCGGCGACGCAGCCGGTCGAGACCTTGTCGTCGTAGCCGTAGCGCTTGAGCTCGGGCAGCGCCACCCGGCCCATCACCGCCGCCGCCGCCGTCGAGGCGCCGCAGGCCGCGGCGAAGCCGGCCGAGCCGAAGATGGTGGCGATGGCCAGGCCGCCCGGCAGGTGTCCCAGCCACTGACGTGCCGCCCAGTAGAGGTCGCGGGTGATGCCGGCGTAGTAGGCGAAAAAGCCCATCAGGATGAAAAGCGGCAGCACCAGCAGCGTATAGGACGTCAGGTGGCCGTGCGGGATCATCGAGGCCAGCGTCGCCGCCGGGGTGTAGCCGCGCAGGATCCAGAGCCCGGCAAAACCGCAGAGCGCCGTGGCGAAGGCGATGCGCATGCCCGACATCAGCGCTACCGTCAGGGCCAGCAGGGCCAACAGTCCAAGGGTCACCGGTTCCATGATGCCAAGGCCCTAATCGGTTACGTGAAGTTCGTCGTCTCTGATCGGCTCGGGAAAGCGCTCGGGCATGACGATTTGCAAGGCCTGCAGGCACATGCGCAGCGCCAGCAACAGGTAACCCAACGGCACCGCCGCCGCCGAGGGCCAGACCGGCCAAAAGGGCGGCGACATGGTGACGTCGTCGTAATCCCAGGACTGGTAGGCGTACTTGGCGCCGAAATAGGCCAGCACGGCACAGGTCAGCATCGACAACACCAGAATCACCAGGTCGGTGCGCCGCCGGATCGCCGGCGGCAGGGCATCGATCACCAGCGTCATGCCGACGTGGCCATGCCGGGCCTGGGTATACGAGACGGCCAGGAAGACGATCATCGGCAGCAACAGCTCCGCCCCCTCGAGATGGCCAGGCTGCGGCGCGTTGAAGACGTAGCGCGCCACCACTTCGGCCAGCACGTAAAACAGCACGAAGAGGATGATCAGCGTCGAGACGCCGATCAGAAGGTTCTCCAAGGCGCGTTGAAACATCTCCGCCCTGGCCGCCACCAGGGCCAACAGCCCGGCGACGACCAGAGTGGAAACGATTACGGCGAGAAGTTCTCCCACCCCCCAGCCTGATTTGCGCTCAGGTCGGGGCTACTTCGAGTGCTTGGCGACGACGGATTGGACGTATTTCAACATTTCGCTGCCTGGACGGCCCTTGCCGTCCTGCGCGGCGGCCCATTCCTTCCAGATCTTGCCGGCGCCGGCGGCCAGCTTGGCGCGTTCGGACGGCGCCACCTTCACCACCTCCAGTTTGTCGTGGAAGATCGGGATCCATTTCTTGTCGGCCGTGGTGTACGACTTGATCATGGCCGCGATGGCCGCTTTCTGGGCCCCCGGCATGGCCGCCTTGACCGCTGCCGGAGTTGCCTTCCAGGCATCGAGGTTGACGGTCGCCAGGCACATGAAACCGCTCATGCCGAGCCCTTCGGTGACGTACTTCGAGACCTCATAGAGCTTGTAGGCACCGAAGGCGTAGGAATAGGGAAATCCGAAGCTGTCGATGGTGCCGCGGTCCAGCGCCTGGTAGCCATCGGGCGCGGTGACCATGGTGGGCACGGCGCCGAAGACCTGCAGCGCCTTGGCGTTGAGGCCCGAGATGCGCATCTTCACGCCCTTCATGTCGGCCACGGTCTCGATCCGCTTGTTGCCCATGAACTCATAGGCCGGCAGGAACGAGGGGCCGAAGAATTTCGAATTCCAGCGCTTGGCCAATTCGCCGACGATCTCCGGATGCTGCAGCACTTCCATTTCGACAGCCGCCCGCTGATGCAGATCACGCGGCAGCAAGAAGGGAAGTTCCATCACCGACAGCAAGGGGTACTTGCCGGGGTAGTAACCGACGCAGAGTTGCCCGGCCTCGAAGGAGCCGACCTTGATGTTCTCGGGGTTCTGCCGGCGCGGACCCAGCGCGTCGCCGTAGTTGATCTTGATCTCGAAGTCGCCGCCGCCGGCTTTTTCGAGCTCCGCCTTGATGGTTTCGATACCGGCCGTGAAGGCCCGTTTGCCGCCCCAGACGTTGTAGTTCCAGACCGTCTTCGCGACCGCCGTCGACGAAATGGCGGCCAGCGCGAAAGCCACGCCCAACGCCGTCGTTGCGATTACCTGCTTCGTGGATTTTGTCATCACCCACCCCCTGTCAAACTTGTTTGTTGGTTCATTGCCGCCAACCTAGCACGAAAGCGAAAGCAACGGGAATGCCAAGTTGCGGCCGAATTCGCCGCCACGCGGTGTATGCTGGCGGCACCGGGAAGACAAAAGGAAATCCCCATGACCTGGACACACCGCGAGCGCCTGCTGGCTGCGCTGGCCCATGAGCAACCCGACCGCGTGGCCATCGATTTCGCCAGCGCCGGGGCCACCGGGATCACAGCCGGCGCCTACGAGAGACTCAAGCGTCACTTGGGCGTCAGCGGCGAGGGCGAGGTCCACCGCCGTCTCGGCCGCACCGTGACGCCGGCCGAGGAAGTGCTGGAACGCTTCGACATCGACACCCGCGGCGCCAAGCCCGGCGCGCCGGCCGGCGGCCAGGCCCGCGAGGTCGACCGACACACCGTCATCGACGAGTTCGGCGTTACCTGGAAATGCTCGGCCGAGACCGACGACACGCCTTATCTGCACAAGGACGGCCCCTTTCATGATCCGGCCACCACCATCGACGACGTCGAGGCCTTCGCCTGGCCCGACCCCGACGATCCCGCCATCACCGCCGGCCTGGCCGATCGGGTGGCCGGGATCCGCGCCTCGGGCCGGGCCGTGGTGCTTTATCTCGCCGGCGGCGTGGTCCACCGCGGCTACGCCATGCGCGGCATGGAACGCTTCTTGAAGGACCTCTACAAAAACCGCGAACTTGCCCAGCGCATCATGCAGAAGCTTTGCGACACCTGGGTCGGCGTGGCTGAAAGCGCCCTGGCGGCGGCCGGCCCCGAGAACGTCGACGTGGTCTTCTTCGGCGAGGACCTGGGCACCCAGGACGGCTGCATGTTCGATCCCGAGGGCATCTACGAGCGCCTGATCAAGCCCCACCACCGGCGCATGGCCGAAACCGTGCTGGCCAATAGCAAGGCCAAGATCTGCTTCCACTGCTGCGGCTCGGCCTACCATTTCATCGATCATCTCATCGACATCGGCGTGACGGCGCTGAATCCGGTTCAGGTCTCGGCCGCCAACATGCAGCCCGAACGCCTGAAGGCCGAGTTCGGCGACCGCCTGGCCTTCTGGGGCGGCATCGATTCGCAAACCATCCTGCCCAACGCCAGCCCGGCCGAGGTGGCGGCCGAGACGCGGCGCATCATCGAGGTACTGGGCCGAGGCGGCGGCTACGTCCTCAACAGCGTGCACAACCTGCAGCCCGAGGTGCCGCCGGAGAACATCGTCGCCATGTTCGACGCCGGCCGCGAACACCGTTACGGGTAGGAATTCGATTCAACCACAGAGATGGGGTAATCGGCGCTGAGGGTGGCTACTCTCCGAGCTTTTGGAACGTGGTCTGGATGTTCCAGCCACAAGAAGCGTTAAGGAGAGCAGCCATGAAGTACTATGCCGGATTGGACGTTTCGTTGA
>JASLXG010000167.1 GCA_030740435.1 Alphaproteobacteria bacterium
CGCGACGTCTTTTTCGGTCCCAAGCTGACCACGGATCGCTCCGCTGCCATCCCCGATCTGGCCGGCACCGAGACCTTCACCATCAACGTCACCAAGAACGGCAGCACCACGGCCGTCGCCGTCGACCTCTCGACCGCCGCCTCGATGGCGCTCGACGACATCACCACGGCCATCAACAGCGCCATGACCTCGGCCGGTTTCTCCTCCACCTTCGCCGTCAAGCGCTTCCACGAAACCTCCTACGGCATCGAGGTCGATCCCAAGCGTTCGGGTGAGATCCTGGAATTCACCAGCGCCTCCGACGCCACGGGTGCCGTCTACGTCGCGGGACGGGCCGGCAGCGCCAGCAACGCCATGGGCTTCACCTTGAAGCTCGACGATCTTTCGGCCGCCGACCCCAACCAGGCCTTCTACGAGGTCACCAACACCACCGAGAAATACGACAGCTCCCAGGGCGTCACCGTCAACAGCAAAGGCTACGTCTATACCGTGGGCACCAGCGCCGGTTCGCTCGACAACCAGATCAACGCCGGCGGCAACGACGTCTTTTTGATCAAGCGCGACCACGCCGGCAACGAGGTCTGGACCCAGCACCTGGGCTCGGCCGCCGATTCTTCGGGTTTTGCCGTGGCCGTCGACGGCGACGACAACGTCGTCGTCACCGGCCAGACGGCCAGCCAACTGACCAAGGAGGCCTACGGCGGCCTGATGGACGCCTTCGTCACCCAGTACGACAGCGAGGGCCAGGAGCTGTGGACCCGCCAGGCCTCGCCCAGCGCCGACGACAACGGCCTGGCCATCACCATCGATTCCTCGAACAACATCTACATCTCGGGCCTCAGCAGAGGCATCGTCGGCTCCGGTGAGAGCTACGCCGGAGGCAGCGACGCCTTCGTCACCAAGCTCACCTCCAGCGGCAACCCTGGTCTACGACGAGCAGTTCGGCGACAGCGGCGACGAGATGGCCACGGCCATCACCGTCGACAGCTCGGGCAACGTCTACGTGGTCGGCAGCGACGACGGCAACGGCTTTCTGCGCAAGTACGATTCAAGCGCCACGCCCAACCTTACCTACAACCTCGACCTGGGCTCGCTGGGCAGCGACGGCGCCATCAGCGGCGTGGCCCTGACCTCGGCCGGCGATCTCTATGTTTCCGGCTACACCACCAACGCCGCGCTGGACGCCACCGTCGTCAACGCCCATTCCGGCGGCACCGACGGCTTCGTGCTGAGCATCGACGACCAGACCTCGACGGCGGCGGTCAGCTACGTCACCTATCTCGGCAACGCCGGCCTCGACCGGGCCCATGGCCTGGCCGTCAACACCGCCGACGACAGCTTCTACATCGCCGGCGAAACCGACGGCACCTTCGCCGGCGAATCGAGCTCCAGCGACGTCGACGCCTACATCGCCAAGTTCAACAGCGCCGGTGCGCTGCAATACACCCACCAGTTCGGCGGCGGCTTCGACCACAAGGCCTTCGACATCACTTTCGACAGCACCGGCACCTCGGTGCTCTCGCGGCTGGGGTTGCCGGCCGGCGACATACCGGTGAAAGCATCGACCACGGTGACAGCGCAAACCGGCGTGCGCGCCGATCAGTCCTTCATCCTCGACATCCGCGATGTCGATCACTCGACAATCACCGTCGACCGTACCGATTCGCTGCGCTACCTGGCCTTCAAACTCAACCGCGAGCTGGGCATCTACGGCAAGGCCTACGTCGAGACCGAGGGCGACATCGAACGCCTGGTCATCGAGGCCTTCAACGGCGCCGACATCAGCCTCAAAAAGGGCCCCGACGGCTTCGACGCCCTGGCCGGCCTGGGGTTCAGCGAATCCCGCATCTTCGGCGAAAGCGAAGATACCATCGATACCGCCGAGGCGACGCCTTCGGCTTCGGTCTTCGCCCTGGGCCTGACCAGCGCCACCAACGTGCTGACCGACGACGGCGCCCGCGATGCCATAATCCTCTTGGACAACGCGCTGCGCGAAATCGAGTCGGCCTACCGCTTCCTCACCGTCGGCCCCGAAGAGGACCTGCCCAAGCCGGTGGGCTCGGCGTCGATCTACACGCTCAACAGAATCGCCAACCTGCAATACGCCCTCGACCGCCTGACGGCCAGCCAGCCGACATCGCTGTTTTCCATCTGAGCCTCCCGCAGGAGCGGGATTTCCTGACGAAGTCATCGTTGCCGGCCCCGCCGGCCATGCCCTTTGTGCGAAGACGGGAAATCTCATGAGCCTCGGCGACGTGCCACCCGATTTCCCTCTCCCGCCCGCCCCGACGGCCGCCGTCAAGCTCGCCTCGGCCCGCCAGGCCAGCCTCTACCGCCAGCTCCTGGATAGCGGTCTGCTGGCGCTGGCGGCCCGCGGGCCGCTGGGCGGCAAGGGCGTGGCCGGCATCTTCGGACCTTCTCCGGAGGCCACCGCTCAGCGGCCCGAAGCCAAGCCCGAAACCGCAGAGGCGGGCGAGAGTGGCGACCACGTCGACATTCCCGAGGGTTTCGAACCGGCCACGCGTGAGACGCCCGAGAGCGGCGCCACGCTCTACCGGCGCAGAGGCGGCGGTGCCTGGGCGATGCGCCTGGAGGCCGAACACGCAAACCCCGACGGTCAGGTACCGGGCAGCCTGCTGGTAACGCTGGCCGAACAGGCGCTGCACCAGGAACTCAAGCGCCAGGGCGGCCTGGGCGCGCTAACCACGGTCTCGCTGTCGGCCGACTTCAGCGGCCGGGCCGGCCCCGGCCAGTGGCTCGAAGCCCAGGTCGAGATCCAGAAACCGGGCCCCGGCCTGGCCTTCGCCAGCGCCTACCTGATCGTCGGCAGCCGCCGCCTGACCCGCATCAGCGGGGTTTTCGTTAGCGCCGACGATTGACACCACCCAGCACCGCCACGCCAAACAGGGCATAAATGCCCGCGCCAGAGATTGCAATAAGGGCATTTATGCCCTATTTTCTAAGAATGAAAGGCCGGCAGTTCGTTCGAAAGCTGCGAAAATCCGGAGCCGTGATCGAGACGAAGCGGGGCAAGGGCGGTCACGTACGGGCGACCTGCAAGGGACGGTCGAGCGTGATACCGATGCACGGCGACACCGACCTCGCACCCGAGTTCCTGCGGAGAATCTGCAAGCAACTCGGTCTGGATTGGCGTCGGGTCCTTTGACGGAAGGAGAAGGGATGCGTTATCGAGTTGCACTTGAACAGCTAAGCAACGGAACGGTCATGGCGACGTTTCCCGATGTGCCGGAAGCGGGCACCGTGGGAAACGACGAGGCTCGGGCAATCGAGCGCGCGCCGGATGCCCTGGAGACGGCTCTTGCCATCTATGTCGACGAGCGTCGCGATCTGCCGCGGCCCAAACGACCGCGCAAGGGAGACCGGGTGGTGGCGCTGCCGCCGATGGCCGCGGCCAAGCTGGCGATCTATCAGACCATGCGCGATCAAGGCGTCACGCAAGTGGAGCTAGCCGGCCGCCTCGACTGCGATCCCAAAGATATCCGGCGGCTGCTCGATCTGATGCACAATTCCCGCCTCGACCGTCTCGACCGGGCGCTGGCCGCCTTGGGAAAGCGCTTGTCGATCGAGGTCCGCGACGCAGCCTAGTCCACGGCATCGACAGCCAACGATCGGTAATCCCAGGTGGCCGACCTCACCCCCTATACCTTCGTCGTGGTTCTGCTCGCGCTCTCGGCTGGCGGGGCGGTCAAGGGGATACTGGGCATCGGTTTGCCCATGGTGGCGGTTTCGATCATGGCCACGGTGGTGCCGGTAACCAGTGCCGTGGCCGTGGTCTTCCTGCCGATGATTCTGTCGAACCTCTGGCAGGCCTATGTCGAGGGCTACCACCAGGTGGCGCTCAGGCGCTTCTGGCCGCTGCTGATCGGCCTGGCGGCAGGCACCCTGATCGGCAGCCAGATCCTGGTGCGGGCCGATCCCGACAAGGTGATTCTTTTTCTGGGCCTGGTGGTGATCGGCTTCTGCGCCTCGAGCCTTTTTCAGGAGCGCTTTCGCGTGCCGGCCGCGTGGGAGCGCTGGCTGGCCCCGGTGGTGGGTCTTGGGGCCGGTTTCGTGGGCGGATTTTCTGCTTTCTTCGGGCCCCTGATGGTGATGTACCTGGTGGCGCTCAAGCTCGAACGCGACGAATTCGTGGGCTCGGTGGCCCTGGCTAACTTCGTCGGCGCCGTAGTGCTCTACGGCAGCCTGGCCGGCATGGGACGCCTGGCGCTGCCCGACCTCACCGCCTCGGCCCTGGCGTTGGTGCCCGTTCTCGCATGCATGGAAGTGGGCCGCCGCCTGCGCCGCCGCATCGAGGCCGAAATGTTTCGCCGCGTGTTGCTGCTGGCGTTGCTGGTGATGGGACTCAATCTAGTTCGCCGCGGATTTATGTGACTGGATCCCTTCAGTCGCCGGCCGCTTCGTCCTCCCGCCATAACTTTTTCACTAAGAATTTGCACTATCTCTGTTTTGTAAGTGTAATTTGAAGCAAAATAGTCCGATAACTGTTGAAATTGCCTATCTGCTTCCTCTTCTTCGTCACCATCCTCAGAAGCCTCCTCCACTTCGTCCTCTTCACTTTGATCGTGCTCCTTTTGAGATCGCACAGCAAAGGCAATCAGAACACTTATTGTTGATCGGTTCATTCTTTAGCATGACACAATCCTTCCCGACCACGTTGGGAGCGTGGCGGATATCCAAAAATCATTCGAAACTTCAACGCCTACTAATCGGCGCGTTCTATTGGCCCTCCATTTCTTGGCAATCATACCTACATTTTTCTACCATTGGAACCCTAATAACTCCACGAACCTCTGGTGGCCTGAATTTGGCGTGATGACCGCGGTCGCTAGGCCACTTGGCAAGGGTCTCCGCCATCCAGGCGCGACCGAAAATCCACCCGTAACGCAATAGTTCCCGGTTCGGAAACCGGGTGAATTTGGTCAAATCGTAGAGCTGTCGGGGCCGTGCTTGTTTCGAGGCGCCCCGGGCTCCTCAGGCCTTCGCCGCTTCGCCCTCGTCCCACCAGTCCTTGGGCTTGCACCGCGCACCGAAACCGAGCCTCTTGTCGAGGCGCAACATAAGACCCCGCAAGCGCGTGCCCATGAGGCGGCGATAGAGACGAAAATACCAGCGCGAAAAATCCTTGTTGTAGGGGCAGACGCGCATGCAGATGCCGCAGTCGGTGGAGAGCTTGACCCAGTAGCCGAAGCATTTTTCGCAGTCCGCCGTCCACTTGACGACGCCGGCGATGGCTGAGCGGTTGGGGCCATGCTCGCTGGGCGGGCCGTCGGGGATGGCGCCGGGCGGGCAGGATTCGGCGCAGCGCCGGCAGATGGCGCAAAACTCGCTGACGCCGAAGCGCTTGGGCGCGTCATGGGCCAGGGGCAGGTCGGTGAAGATCTTGGAAAAGCGCACCCGGGGGCCGAACTCCTCGGTGATGGCCATCTGGTTGCGGCCGTATTCACCCAGCCCGGCCTTGATGGCGTAGGGGATGGCCAGCGCCGTGTCGTTCATGTTGGCCACGGCCTCGAAACCCAAATTCCGGATGTACTGCGAGATCTGCATCAGCGAGCCGGCCTCGTGCGAATACTCCTTGCCGGCTGCCGTCGAGGCCAGGGCCGAGGGATAGGCATCGACCAGCGCCTTGTCCATCTGGTAGCCCACCACGATGCAGTTATCGAGACCCGGCGGCAACTCGTTGGGGCGCGTGCCCTTGCCCTGGAAATCGAAGCGGTCGGCGTAGCTCCAGCGTTCGTCGTAGGCGCAAATGCCCACCAGGTCGGCGCCAAAGAGCTTGGCGATGCGCTTGATCTGGCGGCTCATGACCTCGGGCGCCACGGCCTCGGGCCGCATTTCGGCAACCGGGAAGAAAGGCTCCAGCGGATCGAGGAAACCTTCCCGCCGGCCCTCCTTCATGCCGCGGTTGGCGTAGGTGTCGGCCACTACCCAGGAGGCGTTCCTGAGCGCGAAGTCGCGTTGCTGGAAGCCATCGCCGCGGCGCGGCTGGGGCCGGGTGTGGGAGCGGAAGAAATTCTTGGCCTTGTCGGCATCCACCACGTCGTCCCAGCGCGAGCGGCTGAACATGTCGTCGCGCTGGCTGAAGCGGGCGAAATTCTCCGTCACCTCGATGCCGGCGGCCCGGTCGCCGGCCTCTTCGAAGTTCGGCTGGTTAGCCGGCCAGCCGTCAACGGCTAGATTCGGGGGCTTGGGGCTATCGTTCATGCCTGCCAAGAACACCAGGCCGAGCCCCGCGTCAAGGGCTGGGGCAAATTGTTTGATTGACCAACAAACAATAATGTGGTCCTATTTTCGGATAGCCAAATTGCCTCTCCCGGGGCTGGTCTACGGGCTGGATTTCCGCCTCCCCAGGGGACACTATGACGGACCGGCGGAAGCCTGCCCCGCCACCAAAAACACCGCGTCCAGGGAGACCCCTAATGAAAGAGAGCCTCAAGCCCGGCGTCTCGGCCAGCAAGAGCTTCGAGATCGACAAGGACCGCACCATCGACTTCATGGGCGAGGACCTGCGAGTCTACGCCACGCCGATGCTGTTGCGCGACATCGAGCACACCTGCCGCGACCTGATTGTCGAGCATTGCGACGAGGGCAAGGATTCGGTCGGCACCCACGTCGACCTGACCCACTCCGGCGCCACACCACTGGGCATGACGGTCGAGATCAGCGTCACCATCGCCGAAGTCAAGGGGCGCCACGTAACCCTGGAATTCAAGGCCACCGACGACGCCGAGGAGGTTGCCAGCGGCAAACATTCGCGCTTCGTCGTCGACATGGCCAAGACCAAAGAGCGCCTGACCGCCAAGGTCGCGAAAGTGGGAAAATCCTAGACCGAACGGAGCCCGCCATGGTCGACACCGCCGAGAGCGCCACCAGCCGCAAGACCATACCGACCTACTGCAACCAGTGCGTCTCCGGCCCCGACCTGATGCGCATCGAGGTCGAGAACGGTGTCGCCACGCGCATCGAGCCCAACTACGACATCGCCAACGAGCACCCGGGCGGCGGGCGCATCTGCGTCAAGGCCTACGGCATGTTGCAAAAAACCTACAACCCCAACCGCATCGCCCAGCCCATGAAGCGCACCAATCCCAACAAGGGGCGCGACGAGGATCCCGGCTTTGTGCCCATCAGTTGGGACGAGGCGCTGGATACCGTGGCCGGCAAGTTGCGCGACATCCGGGCCAAGGGTTTGCTCGACGAGTCCGGCTTTCCCCGCTTTGCCGCGACCTTTGGCGGCGGTGGCACGCCGACCCAGTTCATGGGCACCTTCCCCGCCTTCCTCAAGGCCTGGGGCGCCACGGATCTGGGTTTCGGAGCCGGCCAGGGCGTCAAGTGCACGCATTCGGAACACCTTTACGGCGAGCTCTGGCACCGCGCCTTCACGGTCGCTCCCGACACCCCCTATTGCGAATACGTCATCGCCTGCGGCGCCAACCTTGAGGCGGCCGCGGGCGTCGTCGGGGTGTGGCGCGAGGCCAACGCCCGGGGCCGCGGCCTCAAGCGCGTCCAGGTCGAGCCTCACCTTTCGGTATCCGGCGCGCTGTCGGCGGAGTGGCTGCCCATCAAGCCCAAGACCGATGCCGCCTTTTTGTTTGCCCTGATCAACCGCATCATCTGCGAGCTCGACTGGCGCCAGGTCTGTGACGTGCCGTTCCTGGAGAACGACACCGTGTCGCCCTACCTGGTAGGCCCCCAGGGCTATTACCTGCGCGATGTGGCCAGCCGCAAGCCGCTGATCTGGGACCTCGAAGACGATCGCGCCAAACCCTTCGACGCCGAGATCGGCAGGCCGGCCATGGAAGGCAGCTTCCGGGCCCAGGGCTTCGAGGAAGGTGCCGACATGGAGGAATGGAGCTACGAAGATGGCGTGGAAGTGAAGCCTGCCTTCCAGATGCTCAAGGATCACGTCTCGGGCTATAGCGCCGATTGGGCGGCCGGCGAATGCGACGTACCGGCGGCGCGCATCCGCCAGGTGGCGGACGAATTCCTGGCCCACGCCCACGTCGGTGAGACCATCGAGATCGAGGGCGAGACGCTGCCCTTCAGGCCCGTCTCCATCGTCTTCGGGCGCAACGTGAATAACGGCTGGGGCGGCTACCACTGCTGCTGGGCGCGCACCATGCTGGCCTGCCTGGTGGGCTCGCTCGAGGTGGTCGGCGGCACGCTGGGCACCACGGTCAAGCTCAATCGGCCGGCCGAGAACCGCCAGCTTTCGGCCACGCCGCACCCCGACGGCATCATGCACTACCCCTTCAACGAGACCACCAAGCAGGGCTGGGCCGCCAAGCCGCACATCCGCAACGCCTACCGCACGCTGGTGCCGCTGGCCAGCGATTCGCCCTGGTCGGCGGCGCTCGGGCCGGCGCATCTGCCTTGGCTGTTTCTCAAGCAACAACCCGAGAACTGGCCGGTTCAGACCAGGCCCGAGATCTGGTTCTGCTACCGCACCAATCCGGCGATCTCGTCCTGGAGCAAGGAAGAGGTGGCCGAGCGCATATCCGAGTTCCCCTACGTCGTGGCTTTTGCCTACACCCCCGACGAGACCAACCACTTCTCCGACATCCTGCTGCCCGAGGCCACCGACCTCGAGGGCCTGCAGCTTATCCGCCTGGGCGGCACCAAGTTCCAGGAGAACTTCTGGCGCTCGCGCGGCTGGGTCTTGCGCCAACCGGTGATCGAGCCGCCGGTCGACTGCATGGACATGACCGACATCTCTACCGAATTGGCGCGCCGCGTCGGCATCCTCGAAGACTACAACGCCGCCATCAATTCCGGCGCCGGCGGCATGCGGCTTCAGGGCGAGGATTTCGACTACAGCCTCGACACCTCAAAGCCCCACGACCGCGAGGAGATCTGGGACGCCGTCTGCAAGGCGGCCAGCCATGACACCTCGGCCGGGCGGGAAGTACATGACCTGGAATGGTTCAAGGAACACGGCTACCACACGGCGCCCTTCCCGCAACTGCAATGGTACCTCTATCCCCACATGAAGGCGGAAGGCCTGCGCTTCGAGATGCCCTACCAGGAACGCATCAAGCGCCACGGCCAGCAGCTCGGGCGCCGCATGCATGAGGTCGGCATCAACTGGTGGGAAAAGCAGATCGAGGAATACGAACCCCTGCCCACCTACGAACGCTTCCCTGACATCTGGCTCGATTACGTGCGCGACGAGGGCGGCGATCCCGACGATTATCCTTTCGTGGCGCTGACCTCGAAGAGCATGCAGTACGCCTGGGGCTCCAATGCCGGCATCCCCTTGATGGCCGAAGCCGCCGGCAACGTGGCCGGCCACAACGGCCTGGTGGTCAACCGCGGCCGAGCCAATGAGCTGGGCATCGACGATGGCGATCCCGTGGTCATCGAATCGGTGGCCGGGCGGACCGAGGGCTATGCCGTGCTGCGCGACGGCATCCGCCCCGACGTGGTGCTGATGATCGGCCAGTTCGAGCATTGGAAGACGCCCATCGCCAAGGACATCGAAATGCCCAGCCTGAACTCGCTGACGCCGCTGTCGCTGAAGCTGACCGATTCCACCGGCTCGGGCTCCGACCACATGCGGGTCAAACTGAGCCGCGGCCAAGGCCGCAACCGGTTCGCCGCATGAGCGCCGCCGCCACACCGGACGCCGCCCTGGCCTCGCGCCGCTGGGGCATGGTCATCGACCTCAACCGCTGCGTCGGCTGCCAGACCTGCACCGTGGCCTGCAAGCTGCAGAACAGTACGCCGCCCGGAGTCCAGTGGCGCCGCGTCATCGACGTCGAACAAGGGCAGTTCCCGGACGTCGAGCGGGTCTTCATGGTGGTCGGCTGCCAGCATTGCGCCGAGCCGACGTGCGTGCCCGTCTGCCCCACCGGCGCCACCCAGCAGCGCGCCGACGGCATCGTCACCATGAACTACGAGCGCTGCATCGGCTGCTCCTATTGCGCCGTCGCCTGCCCCTACCAGGCGCGCATGATCGTGCATCGCCAGGATTGGTATTACGGCGTCGAAACCCTGCAGGAACAGGCCGTGGCCCAGCCCGAGCGCCTGGGTGTCATGACCAAATGCAATTTTTGCCAGGACCGCATCGCCGAGGGCATCGATGCCGGTCTCGCGCCCGGCGTCGACCCGGCGGCGACGCCGGCCTGCGCCGCCGCCTGCATCTCGCAGGCCATCAAGTTCGGCGATTTCAACGACGAGCACAGCCTGGTCTCGCAACTGACGGCCGAGAACAAGACCTTCCAGATGCACGCCGGCCTGGGCACCGAGCCGCAGATCCGCTACCTCTACGACCACGCCATGACGCCCGGCCGCGAGACCGAGGAGCGCGAGTACGACGACATCCGCCTGAGCCAAAGCGGCAACGCGCTGGTCGGCCAACGCCAGAAATTCTGGGACTGGAAAGCGGCCGCCAACTTCATGCTCGGCGGCGCCAGTGCCGGCCTGGTGCTGGCCACTTTCGCGGGCTGGCTGGCGGGCGGCATCCCCGACCCGGTGGTGCCGCTTTTGTACCTGCTGGCAGCCGCCATCATGGCGGTCGGCCTGACCACGCTGTTTTTCAAGACCGGCCGCCCCTTGCGCGCCATGAACGCCATGCTCAGGCCGCAGTCGTCGTGGATGTCGCGCGAGCTCTATGCCGTGCTGGCCTTCTATCCGCTGGTGGCGGCCGAGGTGCTGCCGCTGCTGCACGACCTGCCCTGGCAGCCCAACGCGGTGCTCCATGCCCTGGTCGCCCTGGCGGCGCTCGGTTTCCTCATCGCCCAGGCGCGCATGATGTACATGGCCAAGGGCATCCCGGCCTGGCGGGCACCGCTGCTGCCCTGGCTGCTGATCGCCAGCGGCATCTTCGAAGGCATCGCGGGGCTTGCCATAATCTGGGCGCTGTGGCCCTGGTCGGCGCCCCAAGACGGCATGCACGGCCTGGCCGGCGCCGGCCTGGTTTTCGCCATCGCCACCTTCATCCTCTGGGTCAGCTATCGCCTGAAGGCTCGCGAGGCTGGCGTCGGACCCTTGTCGCGCCAAGACCTGGCGGCCATCACGCCGGCCGTGGTCGGCATCGGCCACATCGTGCCGGCGTTGCTTTTTACGCTGGTGCAAATCATGCCCGGCCTGCCGCCGACCACCTTGTTCCTGGCGGCCGGGTTGACGGCGCTCGCTGGCGGCCTGTTGTGGAAGCACCAGATGATCACCCGCGTCTGCCACCACCAGGGCTACGAGCTGCCCCGGGTGCCGCAGCGCGGCTCGGGCCGGCACGCCGCACCGGTGCGCCTCGAGGCGGCTTGAACCGGAGATCCGAGGTCCCAAATGAGCAAGCGCCAGCAGGCCTGGACCGGCAACGGCATGTTCGCCCCCGAACGCGAGGCCATGCCACGCGCCGATCTCACAGCCTTGCAGCTGGTGCGCTTGCACAAGACACTGACCCGGGCCTACGCCCAAGTGCCCCACTTCAAGACCGCCTTCGATGGCGCCGGCGTGACACCCGACAGCCTGAAGAGCCTCGACGACCTGGTGCGCTTTCCCTTCACCGTCAAGAACGACCTCCGCGACAACTACCCTTGGGGTCTGTTTGCCGTGCCGCGTGACGAGATGGTACGCGTGCACGCCTCGTCGGGCACCACCGGCAAGCCCACCGTGGTGGGCTATACACGTCACGACCTGGCTGTCTGGTCGCACCTCATGGCCCGGGCCCAGGCGGCGGCCGGCGTCGGTCCCGGCGACGTTTTGCACAACGCCTTGGGCTACGGCCTGTTCACCGGCGGGCTGGGCTTTCACGACGGTGGCCAGACCCTGGGAGGCGTCGTCGTGCCGATATCGGGCGGCAATACAGAACGCCAGGTCATGCTGCTCGAGGACCTGGGCGCCACGGCGCTCTTTTCGACGCCCTCTTATGCCCTCAACATCGCCGAGACGGCCGAACGCCTGGGCGTCGATTTGCAGAGCGGGCCGTTGCGCGTCGCCATCTTGGGCGCCGAGCCTTCGACGAGTGCCATGCAGGACGAGGTCGGCCAGCGCCTGGGCCTGGTGCCGCTGGATCATTACGGCCTCTCGGAGATCCTCGGTCCCGGCGTCGCCGCCCAGTGCCTCGAGGGCCGTAATGGCTGCCACGCCTGGGAGGACCACTTCATCTTCGAGATCATCGATCCCGAGAGCGAGCAGCGACTGGCGCCCGGCGAAAAGGGCGAGCTGGTCATCACCACGCTGACCAAGCAGGCGCTGCCCATGGTGCGCTACCGCACCCGCGACATCACCACGCTGTTGGATGAGCCCTGTCCCTGCGGTCGCAGCCACGTGCGCATCGACCGCATCGCCGGGCGCAGCGACGACATGCTGATCATCCGCGGCGTCAACGTCTATCCCTCGCAGATCGAGGCCTTTCTCGTGGGCCTGCCCGACATCGAGCCGCACTATCAACTGGTGGTGCGCCGCGAGGGCGCGCTCGACACCCTGGCGGTCGAGGTCGAAGCCCGGCCCGGCGTGGGCGCCGACGAATACCCCCGCCTGGCCCAGGCGGCCGGGCACCAGATCAAAACTATGGTCGGCGTCACCTGCCATGTCGAGGTTTTGGAGCCCGGCGGCCTGCCGCGTTCCGAAGGCAAGGCGGTGCGGGTGCGCGATCTCAGAATAGGTAAGTGATGAAAACCCTGCTCAGCCTGACCCTCAACGGCCGGGTGCGCGAAGACGCGGTGCCCGAGAACATGCTGCTGCTCGATTACATCCGCGAGGTGGCCGGCATCACCGGCACCAAGTCGGGCTGCGACGGTGGCGAATGCGGCGCCTGCACGGTGCTGATCGAGGGACGCCCGCGCCTGGCCTGCGTCACGCTGGCCCACCAGGTGGCCGGGCGCCGCATCGAGACCATCGAGGCCTTGGCCGAACAGGGCCGCATGTCGGCCCTGCAGCGCAGTTTCCACGAAAAACTCGGCAGCCAGTGCGGCTTCTGCACGCCGGGTATGATCATGGCCGCCGAGGGCCTCTTGCGGCGCAATCCCGAGCCCAGCGAGGCTGACATCCGCCTGGCCCTTTCGGGCAACATCTGCCGCTGCACAGGCTACGTCAAAATCATTGAAGCCGTGCAGGCAGCGGCGGCCGAGCGCCAGCCGGAGCAGGCCGCATGACCCAGGTCACCAAAGAGAGCGACCGCCGCGAATATTGGGATGCCCCGGCCAAGACCATCGGCCAGCGCCTACCACTGGTCGACGGCCCCGAGAAGACCACCGGCCGGGCCGAGTATGCCGCCGACCTGGCCGCCCCCGATGCCCTGGTCGGCCGCATTTATCACAGCCCCGTCAGCCACGCCAATATCGTCGCCGTCGAGACCGCCGCCGCCGCCGCGCTGCCTGGCGTCGTCGCCGTCATCACGGGCGCCGATTGCGACCAGACCCACGGCATCCTGCCCATCGCCATGATCGAATACCCCCTGGCCCGCGAACGCGTGCGCTATCGCGGCGAGCCGGTGGCGGCGGTGGCCGCCATCGACGACGAGACCGCCGACAGGGCGCTCGAGCTGATCGAGTTTCGCTACGAAGAACTGCCGGCCTACTACACGGCCGCCGAGGCCCGGGCACCGGATGCCGTGCAACTGCACGAGAAACGCAAGGGCAACCTCGAACGCCACGTCGAGTTCGAACTCGGCGACACTGCCGCCGGCTTCGCCGCCGCGGCGCAAGTCTGCGAGCTTGATTTCGCGGCGGCTGAGGTCAACCACGCCCAGATGGAGCCCAACGCCGCGCTGGCCGATTGGGACCCCGGCCGCCAGCGCCTGGATCTGCAAACCTCGACCCAGGTGCCCTTCTACGTCCACCTGATGGTGGCGCGCTGCCTGCGGCTCGACAAATCCCAGGTGCGCGTAGTCAAGCCTTACGTCGGCGGCGGTTTCGGCGCCCGTACCGAAACCCTCTATCATGAGCTCATCTGTTCGCTCCTGGCCCGGGCCGCCGGCGGCCGGGTGCGCCTGGTGACCGAGCGCGAGGAGAACTTCATCTGCCATCGCGGCCGGCCCGAAACCCAAACCCGCATGAAGATCGGGCTCTCGAAGGACGGCCTGATCACCGCCGTCGAGTGCGAGGCCGTGCAGCGTGGCGGCGCCTATGCCAGCTACGGCACCGTCACCATCCTTTACGCCGGCTCGTTGCTTTACGGCCTCTACAACCTGCCGGCCGTCAAGTACGAGGGTTTCCGAGTGCTGACCAACACGCCGCCATGCGGCGCCATGCGCGGCCACGGCACGGTGAACACGCGCTTTGCCTTCGAAAGCGTGCTCGACCAGCTGTGTGCGGAGATGGGCCTCGACCCCTTCGAAGTCAGGCGCAAGAACATGATCCAGGCCCCCACCTTCACCGAGAACGACCTCATGGTGAAGTCGTGCGGCCTGCCCGAATGCCTCGAATGGGTCGAGCAGCAATCGGGCTGGAAGGCCAAGAAGGGCGGTCAGTTGGGACCCTGGCGCGGTGTCGGCATGGCGGCCTCGCATTATGTCTCGGGTGCCTCCAAGCCGGTGCATTGGACCGGCGAGCCGCACGCCACGGTCAACCTCAAGCTCGACTTCGACTGCGCCATCACGGTGCTGACGGGGGCCGCCGACATCGGCCAGGGCTCGTCGACCATCCTGGCCCAATGCGTCGCCGAGACGCTGGGGCTGGATCTTTCGCGCATTCGCGTGGTCGCCAACGACAGCACGGTCACGCCCAAGGACAACGGCTCCTACTCATCGCGCGTCAGCTTCATGTGCGGCAACGCCGCCATCGATGCCGCCAACAACCTCAAGGAAATCCTGGTGGCGGCGGCGGCCCAGAAGCTCGAAGCCGAGCCCGGCGACATCGAGGTATTGGGCGAGACTTATCGCGTGGCGCAGAGCCAGGATCCGGGGCTGACTTTCAACGAAGTGGTGATGGCGGCGCTGGAGGAAACCGGCACCATCACCGCCAAGGGAACCTTCGACACCATCCCCGAATCCCACGGCGGCAAGAAGTATCGTGGCGCCGCCATCGGCGGCACCATGGGATTCTCCTATTCGGCCCAGGTTGTCGAGGTCAGCGTCGACCCGGACACCGCCCTGGTCACCGTCGATCGGGTTTGGGTGGCCCAGGACGTGGGTTATGCTCTCAACCCGCTGTCTGTCGAGGGCCAGATCCAGGGTGCTGTGTGGATGGGCATGGGTCAGGCCATGACCGAGGAGACGCACTATCACGAAGGCCTTGCGGTCAGCGGCAACTTCCTCGACTACCGCATTCCCACCATCACCGACACGCCGCCCATCGAGACCCACATCGTCGAGAGCATCGACCCCAACGGCCCCTTCGGTGCCAAGGAAGCCAGCGAGTGCGCGCTTTCGAGTTTCATTCCCGCTTTGGCCAACGCCGTCGCCGATGCCACCGGGGTGAGACCCGAGGAAACGCCAGTGACGCCGGACCGGCTTTTCGAAGCCATGGCCCGCCAGGCACGCCAAAGTGCCCCGGGGACTCAAGCCGCGGAGTAAGCAATATGGACGTGCTACCTGAATTCCGACTGCATCGCCCCACCACCGTCGCCGAGGCCTTGGCTGCGCGCGGCCAGGGCGCCGAGGCGCGATACATCGCCGGCGGTACCGACCTGTTGGCCAACGTACGCCGCGGCCTGACGCCGGCCAGCGCCCTGATCGACCTTTCGGCCATTGCCGAGCTGCGCCAAATCGAGCGCGATGCAGCCGGGCTGCACATC
>JASLXG010000168.1 GCA_030740435.1 Alphaproteobacteria bacterium
CCCTGGGTGATCTCGGGGGCTATGAACAGAGCCGCTTTCGACACCTACATCGCCACCCAGTTGGCGCCTACCCTTGGCCCTGGTGACGTCGTCATTCTCGACAATCTCTCGACACACAAAAGCGCCAAGGCCGCCGAGGTCCTGGGAGAGTTCGGCGCTCGGTTCCTCTTCCTGCCACAATACTCGCCCGACTTGAACCCCATCGAAAAAGCCTTCTCAAAGCTCAAGGCGCACCTGCGGGCCGCCACCGCGCGCACCTTCGACGAGTTGTGGCAGTCCATCGGCGATATCTGCCTCCTCTTCGAGCCACAAGAGTGTAGGAACTACTTCATGGCAAGTGGTCATGCGTCCGATTAAACGCACGGTACTCTAGAGCCGAACAACCGGCCGGCGCGAAACCAGGGCGAAGCGGCTGCCCAGCAGCAGGGCCGCGGCGACGACGCCGCCGAACATGCCCAGCATCAGGCCCGGGGCGCCGACCCCCAGCCTGAAGACCAGCAGTCCGGCCAGCGGCACGCCCACCAGCCAGAAGGCGACGGCATGCATGATCACCGGCATCCAGACATCGCCAGCGCCCCGAAGCGCGCCCATCAGCACGCCCTGAGCACCGTCCCAGATCAACAGCCAGCCGGCCACCACGACGGTCGGCACGGCCAGCGCCAGAACCTCGGCGTCGCTTGAGTAGATGGCCACCAGGGCGGCCGGCCAGATCTCGAACAGGAGCGCGATTAGGGCCATCAGCAGGATCACCAGGCCGACCCCGGTCCAGCCCGCCCGGGCCAGGCCCGGGCCGTCGCCCCGGCCCACCGCGTTGCCCACCCGGATGGCCGTGGCGGTACCCAGGCCGACGGCGCCCATGAAAGCCATGGCGATCAGGTTCTGGGCGATCTGATAGCCCCCCAGTGCCGCCGTGCCGAGATATCCCGCCATCAGCACCAGGGTGGCAAAGGCGCTGGCCTCGAGGCCCTGGGCGAAGCCGAAGGGATAGCCGATGCGGCGCAGCGTGGTTCCCCGCGACCAGTCCACCGGAGCGCCCTGGCGGACGCCGTATTTGCCGCTGCCGGGCATGACATAGGCGTAGCTCACGAGGGCCGCAAGGACCAGCCAACGCACCCCGCTGGTGGCCAGAATGGCACCTTCGGCGCCCATCTCGGGCAGCCCCCAATGGCCGTAGATGAAAAGCCAGTTGAGGCCGGCGTTGACCAGATTGGCGGCCAGCATCACCAGCATGCCGGGCAAGGGCCGGTTGATGCCCTCGAGGAAAAGCGACGTCGTCGCCCCCATCAGCACCGCCGGCATGCCCCAGGCGAACATCTCCAGCACGCCGCCGCCGCCGCGCGCCAGGTCGGCGTCTTGGCCGATGAGCAGCAGGAATTGTTCGCCACCCAGGCAGAGCACAGCCATGACCAGGCCCAACACCGCCGCGTGCGACAGCGCCAGGCGCCAAACATTGCCGCAGACCGCCTTCTCGCCGGCCCCGTCGGCCTGCGCCACCAGCACCGCCGTGCCGTAGAGCATGCCGATGCCGACCAGCAGCAGCATGACCTGGGGCGCCGCGGCAATGCCGAGATAGGCCAGCTCAATCTTGCCGGCGTGCCCCGTCATGGCGATGTCGACCGCCACCATCAGCAGGATGCCGGCGCGGGCGACGATGACCGGCAATGCCAATTGCAAGGTGCGCGAGAGGTGCTGGCGGATGCTTAGGCTGGGCGGGGTGTCGGTCATGGCGGCTCGGTCAGGGCGGCGGCCGCTGCACCCTAGATCATTTCAAGAAGGATATGAATCGCCTGGTGCCGGCGATTCTTGTCGTTCTTGACGAACCCTGACGCCTTTGCGGTTGCGCCGCCGCCGGGCGGCGCAGTACTTTTTGTCTTTCGGGCGTCGCCCGGGCGCGGCCCGCACGGGTGCGGCGGTACCTCCCTTCAGGACGGATCAGAGCAGGAGTTTCTTCGATGCAACACGTGGGAGCTGGACCGGCCGCATATGGCCTCGACAATCATGGCATCCTCGAGGCCAGGACGGTTCATTGGAACCTACCCACGAACTTGCTTCACGAGGAAGCGTTGCGCCGTGGCGAGGGCAGCCCGGCGGCCGGCGGGCCGCTGGTGGTGCTGACCGGCCAGCACACCGGACGTTCGGCCAACGACAAGTACATCTTGCGCGAGCCGGAGAGCGAGAACGAGATCTGGTGGGGCGAAGTCAACCGGCCCATCGAAGCGGCCCCGGCCGAGGCCCTGCGAGCTCTGGTGCTGGCGCATCTGAGGGGCCGGGACCTTTTCGTCACCGACTGCTGGGCCGGCGCCGACCCGGCCTTTCGCGTCGGCGTCCGGGTGGTCACCGAGGCGGCCTGGCACGGCCTTTTCGCCCACAACATGTTCATTCCCGCCAGGGAAGACGAGAGAGCCGGCTTCAAGCCAGCCTTCACGGTCATCGACGCCGCCACCTGCGGCGCCGACCCGGCCCTTCACGGCACCCGCTCCGAGACCTTCATCATCGTCGACTTCTCGGCCCGCACGGTGCTGATCGGCGGCACCTCCTACGCCGGCGAGATCAAGAAATCGGTCTTCAGCATTCTCAACTACCTGCTGCCCGATCAGGGCGTGCTGCCCATGCATTGTTCGGTCAACGTCGGCCGGGGCGGCGATTCGGCTGTCTTCTTCGGCCTCTCCGGCACCGGCAAGACGACGCTTTCGGCCGACCCCGAGCGCACCCTGGTGGGCGACGACGAGCATGGCTGGAGCGAGCGCGGCCTGTTCAACTTCGAAGGCGGCTGCTACGCCAAGGTGATCCGGCTGAGCGCCCGGGCCGAGCCCGAGATCTTCGCCACCACCAGCCGCTTCGGCACCATCCTGGAAAACGTGGTGATGGACGGAGACGGCAAGCTCGACCTCGACGATGCCCGCCACACCGAGAACACGCGCGCCTCCTATCCGCTCGATTTCATCCCCAACGCTTCGGCTGACGGCCTGGCCGGGCACCCGCGTAACGTCGTCATGTTGACCGCCGACGCCTTCGGCGTGCTGCCGCCGATCTCGCGGCTGACGCCGGAACAGGCCATGTACCACTTCCTCTCGGGCTACACGGCCAAGGTGGCGGGAACCGAAAAGGGCCTGGGCAGCGAGCCCCAGGCGACCTTCTCGACCTGCTTCGGGGCGCCCTTCATGCCGCGCCACCCCTCGGTCTACGCCCGCCTGCTGGGCCAGCGCATCGCCCAGCACGAGACCACGTGCTGGTTGGTCAACACGGGCTGGACCGGCGGCGCCTTCGGTACCGGCCAGCGCATGCCGATCGGCCACACCCGGGCGCTCTTGAGCGCGGCGCTGGATGGCCGCCTGGCCAAGGTGGCAACCCAGCCCGACGCCAATTTCGGGCTTTTGGTGCCCCAAAGCTGCCCCGACGTGCCAGGCGAGATCCTGGCACCGCGCAACACCTGGTCCGACAAGGCCGCCTACGACGCCACGGCGCGCGACCTGGTGGCACGCTTCAACGACAATTTAGGCCAGTTCAAGGACTACGTCGACGAGGCCGTGCTAGCCGCCGCCCCTGGCGGCGGCGGCGGCGGCGGCTAACGCCGCTTTTTTTTTGTAGACCCTCACCGGGCGGGCGCATCCGCGGAGTCTTGATTCGCCCCTCACCGGGCGGGCGCATCCGCGCCCTTGGCCTCCGCCCCCCATGGAGGGGCGGCTTAGCGGCGCTAGCAAAGTGTGGTTTTTGCTGCTTGGTCTTTTATTGCAACGGGAGCGACCGCGACCCGCCGCCCCCGCGGCGCGCCCGCGCAGGCTGCGGGCCAAAGGGCCGCCGCCGTGAGCGATAAAAAGCGCAACGGGAGCAACGCGACCCGCCGCCCCTGCGGATCGGGTAGGAGGGGGCCTTGCGGCACCCCTCCTCCCACACCACCGTACGTACGGATCCGTATACGGCGGTTCATGAAGTGCGCTGCGGGTGGTGGAGTTGCTCGATG
>JASLXG010000169.1 GCA_030740435.1 Alphaproteobacteria bacterium
TTAATAGCAATGGCCACCAGCAAGGGCTCGCTGGTGCCGCCGTCGATGCCCTTGGGCACCAGCAGATTTTCTTCGAAGCCCGCGGCGTAGAGCACGGTAGCGAGTGCCAGCAGGTAGCAGACTATGCCGTATATCAAGATCAAGAATTTTGTCATGTTCCCCTCCTGGGAATGTTTGCCAGTCAGCTATGTAGATCGGCGGCGTTTGAGCGGGCGTGGGCGGCACTGTGCAAAAAGCGTTGGAAAAGCGTTGAAACGGCACTGACGACGCAAAAATGCTAGGCTCGGGCGCTATCGAACCGCTGGTTGGGGGTGCTGGCAGTGCTGGAAATTCGGCTATTGGGCGAGACCGAGGTGATCCGCGAGGGTCAGCCCTTGGCCCTGCCCCAATCCCGCAAGACACTGGCATTACTGGCTTATTTGGCGCTGACCGGGCGGCGCCAACGACGCGAGCAACTTTGCGATTTGCTTTGGGAGCGGCCCGACGACCCGCGCGCGGCGCTGCGCTGGAGCCTCAGCAAACTGCGCCTCTTGGTCGATGACGCTGATGCCAAGCGCATCACCGGCAATCGCGACAGCGTCGCCTTCGAGCCAAAAGGTGCGCTGGTCGATATCTTGGCCATCCGCGAAACTTGCGCTGCCGACATGGCCCGTATGACCACCGAGCGCCTGGAGGAATTGGCCGCCATGTTCCGCGGCGAATTGCTCGAAGGCCTGCAGCTTGCGGACTGCCGGGAATTCGAAACCTGGTGCCTGGCCCAACGCGAGGAAGCGCGGACGTTGCGGCTGCGCATTTTGCAGCGCTTGCTCGAACGCCTCTCCGCAGAGCCCGATCGGACCTTGCCTTATGCCGCCAAGTTGGCCGAATTGGCGCCCGAGAGGGACGAGGTGCGCGAGCTGCGGGACTACCTGGCGGGCTCGGCCCGGGATAGCGTTTTTTCGGCCCCGCCAGGAGACGACGAAAAACCCTCGATCGCCGTGTTGCCGTTCGATAACATATCGGGTGAGGCCGAGCAGGAATTTTTCGTCGATGGCGTTGCCGAGGACGTCATCACGCGGCTTTCCAAATTCCGCGGCTTTTTCGTCATCGCCCGCAACTCCAGCTTCACCTACAAGGGCGGCCCCGTAGACGTCAAAGACGTGGCGCGGCAATTGGGGGTGCGCTACGTGGTCGAGGGCAGCGTGCGCAAGGCCGGCAGTCAGGTCCGCGTCACGGCCCAGTTGATCGATGCCAATTCGGGTCGCCACGTATGGGCCGAGCAATACAATCGCCAATTGGACGATGTCTTCGCGGTGCAAGACGAGATCACCCTGAACATCGTGGCCAGCCTGGCCCAGGAGTTGTTGTCGGCCGAGATGCACCGCGCCCGGCGCCGCAGAACGCCCCATCCCGGGGCCCGCGATTGCTTCATGCACGGCATGTGGCGCTACGGCCGCTTCACCGCCGAGGACAATGCCGAGGCCCAACGGCTGGCGCGCCAGGGTATCGAGTTCGACCCCGACGACGCCAATTGCCATGCCCTGCTGGGCTTCGCGCTACACCTGGAATTCATGTACGGCTGGGGCCAAGACCGGAAGCGCTCGATCATCGAGGCCTATGCCGCGGCCCAGCGGGCGGTGGCCCTCGATGACCACGATGCCTTTGGGTACCGCTGCTTGGCCATCATGGAACTTTACCTGAAGCGTCACGACGAAGCCTTGCGCAACATCGAAAAAGCCGTCGATCTCAATCCCAACGACGCCGATGGTCTGGCCCTCCTGGGCGGCACGCTGGGTTTTTCCGGTGATTACGAAGGGGCCAAGGCCAACATCGAAAAGGCCATCCGCCACAGTCCGCGAGACCCCTTCTTGGCCGCGTGGCACAACTTCCTGGCCCATGCGGCGGCGGCCGTGGACCTCCAAGAGGAAGCCGTGGATGGTGCTCGCCGAATGTTGCAGGCTCGGCCCGATTATCCCGCCGGCCATCGCCTTTTGGCCTCCAGCCTAAGCCATCTGGGAAAGACCGAGGAAGCGCGGGCCGAACTCCGGGCCTTGCTTGCCCTGGTACCTAACCTTCGCCTGGCCGACGTGCGCCAAACGGTGCCGATCAAAGACCCGGACGCCATGGAACGTTATCTCGACGGCCTGCGCCTGGCCGGCCTGGCGGAATAGGTCGACCGGCAGCGGCCAATGATCCCTTGACGCGGCCGGGCCGGGACTGTTTTCTGCGCCGCATTGCAAAAGGAGCGGCCAAACTGCCATGAGCGCCGAACTTTCCGACATGAAATCCCTGCTGGCCCGCGTCGCCGCCGGCCAGCGGTTGAGCGTCGATGAGGCCCGGGCCGCTTTCGACATCATGATGTCGGGCGACGCCACGCCGGCCCAGATGGGGGGCTTTCTGCTGGCGCTCAGGGTGCGCGGCGAGACCGTCGACGAGATCACCGGCGGCGTTCTCACCATGCGCGCCAAGGCCCACGGCATCCGCGCCCCGGAAGGCGCCGTCGACGTGGTCGGCACCGGCGGCGACGGTTCCGGCACGCTCAATGTCTCGACGGCCTCGGGCCTGGTGGTGGCGGGCTGCGGCGTGCCGGTGGCCAAGCACGGCAACCGCGCCATGTCGTCCAAATGCGGCGCCGCCGACGTGCTGGCCGAGTTGGGCGTCGAGATCGAATGCGACCTGGCCCTGGTCGAGGCGGCGCTGTGGGAGGCCGGCATGTGCTTCATGCTGGCTCCGCGCCACCACGGCGCCATGCGCAACGTCGGCGGCACCCGGATCGAGCTGGGCACGCGCACCATCTTCAACCTGCTCGGGCCGCTGGCCAATCCGGCTGGCGTCGGCCGCCTGATGGTCGGCGTCTTCGCCCGGCAATGGGTCGAGCCCCTGGCTCAGGTGCTGCAGCGCCTGGGCGCCGAGCACGTCTGGGTGGTGCACGGCAGCGACGGCCTCGACGAGATCACCACGACGGGCCCCACGTACGTTGCCGAACTCAAGCAAGGCGCCGTCACCAACTTCGAGATCACGCCCACTGATGCCGGCCTGGAGCTGGCCGAGGCGGCCGCCCTCAAGGGCGACGACGCCGAGACCAACGCCCAGGCGCTGCGCGCGCTGCTTGACGGCGAGGCCGGCCCCTATCGCGACATCGTGCTGCTCAACAGCGCCGCCACGCTGATCACGGCGGGCAAGGTCGAGACCTTGAAGCAGGGCGTCGCCCTGGCGGCCGACGCCATCGATGCGGGCCGGGCGCGCGATACCCTGGAACGCCTGATCGCCGTCAGCCAACGTCCGCCGCCACAGATCGAAGAGCCGGAAACCGACGAGGCCGAGCAGGAATGAACGACGTGCTGAGGCGCATCCTGGCCGACAAGCGGGCCCACGTGGCCAGGCGGCGCCGTGAACTGCCCCTGGCCGAAGTCGAGGCCCGGGCCCGCTCGGCCCCCCCTCCCCGGCCCTTTGCCGAGGCGCTGGCCGGGGCCGTGGCGGCCGGGCGCTACGGCCTGATCGCCGAGATCAAGAAGGCCTCGCCTTCCAGCGGCTTGATCCGCGCCGATTTCGACCCGGCAAACTTGGCCCGGGCTTACCTCGAAGGCGGCGCCAGTTGCCTCTCCGTGCTCACCGACAGGCCCCATTTCCAGGGCCGGGACGAATACCTGAGCGAAGCCCGCGCCGCCGCCCGGCTGCCGGTTCTGCGCAAGGATTTCATCGTCGATCCCTACCAGGTGGCGGAAAGTAGGGCGCTGGGCGCCGATTGTCTGCTGCTCATCCTGGCCGCCCTCGACGACGAACTGGCGGCCGAACTGGCGGCGGCCGCCGCCGACTGGGGCCTCGACGTTCTGGTCGAGGTGCATGACGAGGCCGAGCTCGAACGCGCCCTGGGCCTCGGAGCCCGACTGGTCGGCCTCAACAACCGCAACCTCAAGACCCTGGAGGTCGATCTGGCCACCAGCGAGCGCCTGGCGGCGCTGCTGCCCGGCGGCGTCTTGGCGGTTAGCGAAAGCGGCCTCTCGCGGTCCGCCGACCTGGCCCGCATGGCAGCCGCCGGCCTCCAGTGCTTTCTCGTCGGCGAAGCCTTGATGCGCCAGACCGACGTGGCCGCCGCCACGGCCGCCCTGCTGGCGGCGTCGGCCTCTGACAAAGGAGTCCGCTATGCCTGAATTCAGCCATTTTGATGCGGACGGCAAGGCTCACATGGTCGACGTCTCGGCCAAGGACGAGAGCGAGCGGCTGGCCACGGCCGGGGCCACGGTGACGATGGCGCCGGAGACGCTCGAGCTGGTGCTGGCCGGCGACATCGGCAAGGGCGACGTGCTCGGGGTGGCACGCCTGGCCGGCATCATGGCGGCCAAGCGCACGCCCGAGCTGATCCCGCTCTGCCATCCCCTGGCGCTGAACTCGGTCAGCGTCGATCTCACTTGCGATGCCGCGCGCAACGCCGTCGACATCACCGCCAGCTGCCGCGTCCAGGGTCGCACCGGCGTCGAGATGGAGGCCCTGACGGCGGCCAGCGTGGCGGCACTGACGGTCTACGACATGTGCAAATCTGTCGACCGCGCCATGCGCATCGACGGCCTCAGGCTGTTGCACAAGTCGGGCGGCAAGTCCGGCACCTACGACGCCGAATAGTATTAGGAGCAAGCCCCATGAATGCCGCGCTGATCCCTGTCGTTGAGGCCCGGCAGCGCATCGTCTCCGCCATGCGCCCGGTGGGTAGCGAAACCGTCAACCTGGCCCAGTCCCTGGGCCGGGTGCTGGCCGACGACGTCAGCGCCCGGGTGACCCAGCCGCCGACCGACGTCTCGGCCATGGACGGCTATGCCGTGCGCGCCGCCGACCTGACCCAGCCACCGGCAACGCTCGAGCGCATCGGCGAGGCCCCGGCGGGCGGTGTCTTTGCCGGCCAGGTGGGTGCGGGCCAATGCGTGCGCATCTTCACCGGCGGTCCGGTTCCCCAGGGCGCCGACGCCATCGTCATGCAGGAGGATACGGAAAGCTCCGACGACGGCACCAGCGTGACCATGAAGTTCGCGCCCCCCTCCGGCCACCACATCCGCCCGGCCGGGCTCGACTTCCGGGCCGGAGAGATCGGCCTCGAGGCCGGCCGCGTGCTGTCGGCCCGCGATCTCGGGCTGGCCGCCGCCATGAACGTGCCCTGGCTAAGGGTGCGGCGCCGGCCGCGGGTGGCCATCCTGGCCACCGGCGACGAGTTGGCGATGCCGGGCGAGCCCCTGGCCGCCAACCAGATCGTCTCCTCCAACAACATAGCGCTGAACGCCCTGGTGCGGGCCCTGGGCGGCCTGCCCTGCGATCTCGGCATCGCCCGCGACGACACCGCTTCGCTGCGCACCCTGGCCGCCGCGGCCGCCGGCAGCGATCTCCTGCTGACCATCGGCGGCGCCTCGGTGGGTGACCACGACCTGGTGCAAAGCGTGCTCGGTGAACAAGGCCTCGAGGTCGACTTCTGGCGCATCGCCATGCGCCCGGGCAAGCCGCTGATCTTCGGCCAGATGGGCGATATTCCCTTGATCGGCCTGCCCGGCAACCCGGTCTCGGCCCTGGTCTGCGGCCTGGTCTTCGTCAAACCGGCATTGGCGGCCCTGCAAGGCTTCGCCGACAGCGGCCAAGCCACCGCCAGCGCGCTTTTGGCCAGCGCGCTGCCCGAGAACGACCAGCGCCAGGACTACCTCAGGGCCCGGCTCGAGCCCGGGCCGGACGGTGATTGGCTGGCCCAACCCTTCGGTAAACAGGATTCCAGCATGCTCTCGCGCCTGGCCCAGGCCGATTGTCTGATCATCCGGCTGCCCTTCGCCGCCGCCGCCGCCGCCGGCAGCCGCGTCGAGATCATCGCCTTCGGCGCCATCGACGATGTCGCGGCCCGAGGGTTCTGAACAAGAAAGCGCTTGACGCCCTTTGAGAACCAAACTAGAACATGTGCTTGTGTTTTGGTTTTGTTCCAGATATGGTGTTGCCATCACGGCAGCGACGCCAACGAAGCAAACGGGGTATGGGCATGTTGACGCGCAAGCAGCACGAGCTTCTCAGCTACATCAACGGCTATTTGTCGGAGCACGGCGTATCGCCCTCCTTCGACGAGATGAAGGACGCCCTGGGACTGCGCTCGAAATCGGGTATTCACCGCCTGATCACGGCCTTGGAGGAGCGCGGCTTCATCGCCCGGCTGCCCCACCGGGCGCGGGCGCTGGAGGTGCTGAAGCTGCCGGAATCGGCGGTGGCCGGCGGCTCGGCTGAGGCGCCGGGCTTTTCGCCCAACGTCATCGAAGCCCGCTTTGCCGGACGCCGGACCGAGGGCGAGAAGGCCAGCGAAGCGGTCAGCCTGCCGCTTTATGGCCGCATCGCCGCCGGCACGCCGATCGAGGCCTTACGCGACAGCACCAACTTCATCGACGTGCCGGGCTCGTTGCTCGGTCGCGGTGAGCACTATGCCCTCGAGGTGGCCGGCGATTCGATGATCGACGCCGGCATCTTCGACGGCGACACGGCGGTCATCGAGCGCGGCGACGATGCCGACAACGGGGCCATCGTGGTGGCCCTCGTCGACGACCAGGAGGTGACCCTGAAACGCTTGCGCCGCAAGGGCAATTCGGTGGCCTTGGAAGCTGCCAATCCGGCCTTTGAAACGCGTATCTTCGGCCCCGACCGAGTGCAGGTGCAGGGCCGCCTGGTCTACCTCATGCGGCGTTACTGAGCAGCTACGAGCCGCCTTTTGTATTTCGCCGACGGGCCACCCAGGGCCGACGGCCGCGGATCTCGTTGACGTTTTCGACACGCACCCCGCCAGGCTCCAGCCACAGCGCATGGGCGCCCCGGCGCCAAAGATCGAAGCGGTCGATCAACGTTACGGCCGAGGGACACCTTCGTACCGGCACGGCGCTGACCACCACGGTGACGCGCCGGCAATCCTCGGCCAGGGCCCGGGCATCGCGCACCAGGGCGACGACCTGGCCGCGGGCCCAGTAGAGGCAGCCCAGCCGGTCGCAACTGAGCCGGCCATCGGCGCCGGCACCTTGGCGCGGCCAGGCTGGGCCGGCCACAGTGCCGGCCCGGCGCAGCCAGATCCGGCCGCCAAAGCCCGGGTTTTGGCGTGACATTCGCAGCCGGCCGGCCGGGTCCTGTACGGCCATCAGTTGGCCCCGACCGTCGACCAGCACGTCGGCCGGCCGCACCACGAAAACCAGCGCCAAACCGGCGGCCAGCGGCACCAGGCCGAAAAACCGCCAGCCCCGCCGCCAGAGGCAGAGCCAGACGCCACCGCCCGCGATCAAGGCCAGCGACACGGGCGGCAGCGCCGGCCACAGGCTGACCGCGCCGGGCCAGGCCGCCACCGTCTCGGCCACCCGCAGCACGGCCTCGATGCCCAGCCCCATGGGCCACAGCGCCAGGGCTTCCAGGCCGAGAGGCATCAGGGCATAGGCCGCCACCACCAGCGGCATGATCCACAGCGCCATCAGGGGCACCGCCAGCAGGTTGGCCACCAAGCCATAGGAGACCACGCGGTTGAAGCTGACCAGGGCAAAGGGCGCCGTCGCCAGGCCGGCCACCAGGGTGGTCAACGCGATGCCGGCCAGATAAATCAGCGGCCAGCGCCAGCCCCGCCCCCAGCTGCCCTGGCGTCCGCGCCATTCGACCAGGCCCTGGCGGCCCACCTCGTAGGCCGCGATCAGCGCCACCACGGCGGCGAACGACATCTGGAAGCTGGCGCCCAGCAAGGCTTCGGGCGAAATCAGCAGGATCACGGCGGCGGCCCAGGCCACCAGGCCCATGGAAAAGGCCAGGCGGTCGAAAAGGACGGCGATCAGCACCAGGCTGGTCATCAAAAAGGCGCGCTGGGTGGGAATGGTGGCGCCGGCCATCAAGAGATAGGCAAAGGCGCCGCAGATGGTCACCATGGCCGACCATTTCTTGATCGGCTGGCGCAGCGCGAGCCAGGGGCTGGTGGCCAAAAGCGCGCGCATGACGAAAAAGATGACGGCCGCAATGAGGCCCACGTGCAGGCCCGAGATGGCCAGTAGATGCGCCAGGCCGGCATCGCGCATGGCCTCGAGCTCGGTCTCGCCGATAGCGCCGCGGTGGCCCGTCATCAGGGCCGCGGCGACGGCACCGCTGCGTCCCGCCAGCACCCGGCGCACACGCTCGACCACGGCGTGACGCAGCGCCGCCACGCGGGTGAGAAAGCCCTGCCCGCGGTCCTCGGGCGGGGCTACGACTTCGACCCCGCGCACCGTGAAACCGACTCCGCCCAGGCCGCGGAAGTAGGCCTGGCGGGCGAAGTCGAAGGCGCCGGGGGCGGCCGGTGGCGGCGGTGGCAGCAGGATGGCACGGGTGCGGATCCAGTCTCCCGGTTGCGCCTCTCCGCCGCCCTTGCCGCGCACCACGACACGCACCCTGGCCGGCGTCCGGGCGGAGGCCAGGCGGCCGATTTCGGGCTCGGCGATGGTCAGCCTCCGGCCGCCACCGCGGGATCCGCTACGGGGCTCGACCTCGACCACCCGACCGCTCAAGTCCACCGGCCCGAGCCGGCGTTCGATGACCGGCGCCGCCACCTGGTGCGTGCGCAGCACCGCCGCGGCGAAGCCCGCGGCCAGGGCGGTGGCGGCGATGCCCAGCAGCAGCATCCCCGGCCGGCGCCGGCCCGCCAGCACCAGCGATAGCGCCAGCCCCAGCCACAAGAGCGCCAGCCAGGGCGGCGGCTCGGCCGGTAGCGAGAAATAGAGCGCCACGCCCAGCGCCAGCGCCACCGGCAGCCACAACACCCAGCGTTCGCGCTCGCCGAGGAATTGTTCGGCCAGCCAAGCCGCCATCGCCGTCATCGCCGCTCCCACCTTTTGGCCCCGGGGTTGCGAGGATATGCTAAAGAACGCCACCGCGCCGAGCCCAAGTTGCAACCAAATCTCGAAAATGTCCGGCCCAAACATGACCGTCGTCACCCGCTTCGCCCCCTCGCCCACCGGCACCCTGCACATCGGCGGTGCCCGCACGGCGCTCTTCAACTGGCTCTATGCCCGCCATCACGGCGGCCGTTTCCTGTTGCGCATCGAAGACACCGACCGCGCCCGCTCGACCCAGGAGGCCGTGGCGGCGATCTTCGACGGCCTGGGCTGGCTGGGTCTCGATTGGGACGCAGAGCCGGTGTTCCAGGCCCAGCGCCAGGCCCGCCATGTGGAAGTGGCCGAAAGCCTGCTGGCGGCCGGCCGGGCCTACCGTTGCTATTGCACGCCGGACGAGCTCAAGGAAATGCGTGAACAAGCCCGCGCCGAAGGCCGCCCGGTGCGTTACGACGGGCGCTGGCGCGACCGCGATGGGGCGCAGGCACCGGTCGGCGTGCCACCGGTGGTGCGCTTCAAGGCACCACAAGAGGGCGACACCGTCACCGAGGACCTGGTCCAGGGCGAGGTGCGGGTGGCCAACCGCCAGCTCGACGACATGGTGCTGCTGCGCAGCGACGGCACCCCCACCTACATGCTTTCGGTGGTGGTCGACGATCACGATGGGGCCATCAGCCACATCATCCGCGGCGACGACCACCTCGACAACGCCGCCCGCCAGAGCCAGCTATACCGCGCCCTGGACTGGACGGTGCCGTGCTTCGCCCACATTCCGCTGATCCACGGTGCCGACGGCGCCAAGCTTTCCAAGCGCCACGGCGCGCTGGGCGTCGAGGCCTATCGCCAACAAGGCTATTTGCCCGAAGCCCTTTGCAACCATCTTTTGCGCCTGGGTTGGAGCCACGGCGACGACGAGATCATTTCCCGCCCAGAGGCCATCGCCTGGTTCGACCTGGATGCCGTGGGCAAGGCGGCGGCGCGCTTCGACTTCGACAAATTGGCCAGCCTCAACGGCCATTACCTGCTTGAGGCCGACGACTGCGTTCTGCTCGACCTGATCACACCGGGACTGGAGGCGGCGCTGGGCCGGCCGCTCGAGGCGGTGCATCGGGAGCGCTTGCTGGCGGCCCTGGAATTCCTAAAGCCACGAGCGAAGTTAATTTCTGATCTTATTGATAAATCACTATTTTTATGTGAATTGCGCCCGCTAATTCCGAACCCGAAGGCGGCCCAGCTGCTGAGCCCCGAGGGGCGCCGGCTGGTGACTGATACGGCGGCGGCGCTAAGCGCCCTGCCGGATTGGACGACGGCCGCGCTGGATCAGGCGGTGCGCGCCTTTGCCGAGGCCAATGAGCTCAAACTGGGCAAAGTGGCGCAGCCCCTGCGCGCCGCCCTCACCGGACGCACTGAATCGCCGGGGATTTTCGACGTATTGCTGCTGCTCGGCCGGGACGAGAGCCTGGCCCGCCTGAATGACGCGGGGCGCGGCCAATAGCCGCAACCCGGCGCACTCGCAGTACGCGGCTTTTCGGGGTATAGTCGCGGCAACGCCGGGGTGCTTTCCGGCAATAAAACTCAATAACTGCCGGGAAGGACCGCCCATGGCCCAAGAAGCCGCCAGCAAATCCGCCACCCCGAGTTTCACCTTGACCAACAACCAGACCGGCGATTCCTACGAACTGCCGGTTTTCGAATCCTCCATCGGCCCCGACGTCATCGATATTCGCCGGCTTTACGCCGAAACCGACTATTTCACCTTCGATCCCGGCTACCTGGCCACGGCGAGCTGCGAATCGCGCATCACCTACATCGACGGCGACGAGGGCGTGCTGCTCTATCGTGGCTACCCCATCGACCAATTGGCCGAAAACAGCGACTTCATGGAGGTCAGCTACCTGCTGCTCAACGGCGAGCTGCCGAATCAAGCCGAGTTCGACGAGTTCGTGCACAGCATCACCAACCACACCATGGTCCACGAGCAGCTGACCCAGTTCTATCGCGGCTTCCGGCGCGACGCCCACCCCATGGCCATCATGGTCGGCGTGGTCGGCGCGCTCAGCGCCTTCTACCACGACAGCACCGACATCAACGATCCCCACCAGCGCATGGTGGCCTCGCACCGGCTGGTGGCCAAGATGCCGACCATAGCCGCCATGGCCTACAAGTATTCCATCGGCCAGCCCTTCATCTATCCGCGCAACGACCTCAATTACGCGGAAAACTTCCTGCACATGATGTTCGCGGTGCCCTGCGAAGAGCACAACGTAAGCCCCGTGTTGGCCGACGCCATGGACAAGATTTTTATTCTCCATGCCGATCACGAACAGAACGCCTCGACCTCGACGGTGCGTCTGGCTGGCTCGTCGGGCGCCAACCCCTTCGCCTGTATCGCCGCCGGCATCGCCAGCCTCTGGGGCCCAGCCCACGGCGGCGCCAACGAGGCCGTGCTCAACATGCTCGAAGAGATCGGCTCGATCGCCCACATCAGGGAATTCGTGGCCAAGGCCAAGGACAAGGACGACCCCTTCCGCCTGATGGGCTTCGGCCATCGGGTCTACAAGAACCACGACCCCCGGGCCCAGGTGCTGCGCACGGCCTGCCATCAGGTGCTGGGCGAGCTTGGCGTGACCAAAGAGCCGCTCTTGGAGCTGGCCCTGGAGCTCGAGCGCATCGCGCTGGAAGACGACTATTTCATCGAGCGCAAGCTCTATCCCAACGTCGATTTCTATTCCGGCATCATCCTGCGCGCCATGGGCCTGCCCACCAGCATGTTCACGGTGCTCTTCGCCCTGGCCCGCACGGTGGGCTGGATCGCCCAGTGGCAGGAGATGATCGAGGATCCGGGGCAAAAGATCGGCCGCCCACGCCAGCTCTACAACGGCGTCGGCCAGCGCGATTACCAGGCCATCGGCAAGCGCTAGCGCGCCGGCCCGAAACGACGACGCCGGCTTTTGGGCCGGCGTCGTTATTTTTTGGACCCTCGCCGGGCGCGCACGTCCGTGCGCTTGGCCGCCGCCTCAATGGCGGCTTGGTGCCAAAACCAAAGGGGCGAATTTTTTTTGCCTTGCTTGTTCCTTTGGTGCAACGGGCGCGACTGCGCCCCACCGCCCCTGCGGCGCGCCCGCGCAGGCGCGGATCTTCAGGTCCGCGCCGTGAGCGACAACGCTCCTAACTTCGCTCTACCAGCTCGATCTTGTAGCCGTCGGGGTCTTCGATGAAGGCGATCACGGCGCCGCCGTGTTTCATCGGTCCGGCCGGCCGCGGGATCGGGACACCCTCGCCCTCCAGCGTCTCGCAGGTGGCATAGATGTCGGGCACGCCGACGGCCAGATGGCCGAAGCCCGAGCCCAATTCATAAGGCTCCTCCTGATCCCAGTTGTGGGTCAGCTCGACTACCGTGTTGCTCTCCTCCTCGCCGTAGCCGAGGAAGGCCAGGGTGAATTTGCCACCGGGGAAATCCCTCTTGCGCATCAGTTGCATGCCCATCAGCCGGGTATAGAAATCCAGCGACTTGTCGAGATCCTTGACCCGGATCATGACATGCAGAAGGCGGAAGCCCTCGCTGTTCACGGCAGTGCTCTCGGTCATTCGATGTTTTCCTTCCCTGGGGAGTCCCGATCAAGCAGCGTGAGAATGACCTCGGCCGCTCGTTGGCTGGGTGGCGGGCCATCGGCACCAAGCTTTTCGGCGGCCTCGCCCGCGGCTTCAATCTGCGTCCTTCGCGCCTCTTCATCAACCAGAATCTCGGCCAGCGCCGGAACCAGCCGCTCGGGCCGGCAGTCGTCTTGCAGAAATTCCGGAACCGCCGGGCGCTCGAGCACGAGATTGACCAGGCTGGCATGCTCGACACGAACCAGGCGGCGCACCAGCCAATGCGTCAGGGGATTGATACGGTAGGCCACGACGCTGGGCACACCGGCCAGGGCCAATTCGAGCACCACCGTGCCCGAGGCCGCCAGGGCGGCAGTGCAGGCCGCCAGCGCCGGCGGCTTGGCCGCCTCCTCGGTCACCACGACAGCCGGCACTTGCCAGCCGGCCAGCGCCGCCGTGACCTCGTCGGCTACCGTGGATACCGTCGGCACGACCACGCCGAGGCCGGCGAAGCGCTGCGCCAGTTGCGCCACGGTTTCCTGGAAAACCGGCAGCAGCCGCGAGGTCTCGCTGTGCCGGCTGCCCGGCAGCACGGCCAGTAGCGGCACCCCGGGAGCGATATCATGCTGGCGGCGGAAAGCGGCGCCATCGCCGGTTCTGCAGGTTTCCACCGTGGGGTGGCCGACGAAGCTGCAATCGAGGCCGACGGCCTCGAAGTAAGGCGGCTCGAAGGGCAGCAGCACCAGCAGATGATCGAGGAACCGGGCGATCTTGGCGGCCCGGCCCGGGCGCCAGGCCCAGACCGTCGGCGCCACATAGTGAAGCAGCGGAATGCCCTGCCCGGCAAGCCGCCGGCCGAGGCGAAAATTGAAGCCCGGCGCATCGATGGTAAGCACCGCGGCCGGGCGCTGGGCCAGGGCAAAAGCAGCCGTCTGGCGCAAGCGGGTCAGCAGCCGGGGGATCCGGGGCAGCACCTCGACCAGCCCCATGACGGCCAGTTCGGACATGGGAAACAGGCTCTCGAGCCCCTGCCGCGCCATGCCCGGACCGCCCACGCCGATGAATTCGAGGTCAGGATCGCGGCTCCTGAGGGCGGCCATCAGGCGGGCGCCCAGCACATCGCCGGAAGGCTCGCCGGCCACCAGCATCAGGCGCCGGGGCGAGGACCGGTAGGTGGGCGGGCGCTCAGGCGTGGCCAAGGTCCTCGGATCCCAGGCCGAGCACGAATATGCCGTGCCGGTCGGCCGCCTCGATCACGGCCTCGCGGTCGAGAACCAGGGCCGCGCCGGCCGCGATGGCGATGCCCACCAAGCCACCGGCGGCGGCGGCCGTTATGGTCCGCGGGCCGATGGTCGGTAAATCGGCACGGGCTTCCTGGCCCGGTTTGCAGAGCTTGACCAACACGCCGCCCGGGCCTTCGCGACGCAGTCCCTGGCAGCGCTGCAGCAGCGCGTCGGTACCTTCGGCCGCCTCGACGCCCAGCACATGGCCCTGCTGCACCACCACCGCCTGGCCGACGTCGAGCGCGCCCAGCGCCTGGGCCACGGCGATGGCGCGGACGATATCGGGCCGCTGTTCGGGCGTCGGCGCGTGGCGCCCCAGAGGCCCCTGCCCGGCCACCAGTTCGGCCAGGATGTCGTCGACGCCGATGACGCGAAAGCCTTCGCTCTCGATTTCCTCGATGACGGTGCGCAAGAGACCGTCGTCGCCCCCCGCGGCCAGCAATTTAGGCAACAGGGCAAGGCCGCGGCGGTCCGGCTTGAGTTGCTTGAGCGCCGGCCGCCGGATGGGGCCGGCCAGTACCACCTCGTGGCAATTTTCGGCGTGCAAGGTCTTGAACAGACGACCCACCTTGGCCAGCTCGAGCCAGGCCTGAGGCGCCTGGGCGACGGCCTCGGCCTCGGTCTCGCCGTTGAAAGCGATGACGAAGTGCTCGCGGCCGCTAGCCCGGCAGGCGGCCACCAGGCGGCCCGGCAGGTCGCCCGAGCCGGCCAGGATGCCGAGCTTAGCCGTCACGGCCCTGGCGCGGCTGACAAAGTGCCCGCGAGTTTTCGTTGCTGATGAATTCGACGACGTCGCGCACCGGCAGGTTGTCGGGAAACAATTCGGCCACGTCCTCGACGCGTTCCTGCAAGGTACCCTCCTGGGCGAACAGCAGCCGATAGGCGGCCCGCAGATCGTGAATGGCTTCGCGGCTGAAGTCGCGGCGCTTGAGGCCAATGATGTTGAGGCCGGAAAGATAGGCCCGATCGCCCATCACCGAGCCGTAGGGAATGACGTCGCTGTCGACCGCCGACATGCCGCCAATCATGGCGTGCTGGCCGATGCGCACGAACTGGTGCACCCCTGACAGGCCGCCGATGATGGCCCAATCGCCGACTTCGACGTGGCCGCTGAGCGAAGCATTGTTGGCCAGAATCACATGGTTCCCCACCTGGCAGTCGTGGGCCACGTGGGCACCGGCCATGAAAACGCAACCGTCGCCCACCCGGGTAACCATGCCGCCGCCTTTGGTGCCCGGATTCATGGTGACGTATTCGCGGATGGTGACGTTATCGCCGATCACCAACTGGGAAGGCTCGCCATCGTATTTGAGATCCTGGGGCTGGTGGCCGATGGAGGCAAAAGGGAAGATGCGGCCGCCAGCGCCGATGCGGGTGCGGCCGGCGAGCACCACATGGGCCATCAGCTCGACACCATCACCCAGAATCACCTCGGGGCCCAGGCAGCAATAGGGGCCGATGCGCACGCCGGAGCCCAGTTCCGCCCCCTTTTCGATGATCGCGGTCGGGTGGATATCGTCGATCATGTGCGGCCGTCGTCGTCGGTAATCATGGCGGTACACGAGGCATCGGCCACTACTTCGCCCTCGACCTTGGCCTGGGCGCTGAATTTCCAGACGTTGCCGCGGTGGTGGTCACGCCTGACGTGGATGCGCATGGTGTCGCCGGGCTCGACCGGCTTGCGAAAGCGAGCCTTGTCGATTGACATGAAGTAAACCAGCTTGCCCTCGCTCTGGCCGCCCAGCGTGTGCACCACCAGCACCGCCGCGGTCTGGGCCATGGCCTCGACGATCATGACGCCCGGCATCATCGGCCGAGTGGGAAAGTGACCCTGAAAATAGGGCTCGTTGGCGGTCACGTTCTTTATGCCCGTGGCGCTTACGTCGGCCACCAGGTCGACCACGCGGTCGATCATCAACATGGGATAGCGGTGCGGAATCATGGCCAGCACACGGTGGATGTCGGCCACGCCCTGCTCGCTTAGCGGCTTGGGATCATTCATTTATTGCCTTTCGCCTGGGTCTCTCTTGTGGTCTTTCCCGCGGCCTTGCCTGTGGCGCCGGCCAGACGGCGCAGGCTGGCTGTCTGGCGGTGCCAGTCGCGAATCGGCTGGGCCGGATAGCCACCCACGGTGTCGCCTGCCGCCACATCGCGCATGACGCCGCTTTTGGCGGCGATGCGGGCGCCCGAGCCGATGCTCAGATGCCCGGCGATACCGACCTGGCCACCAACCACGACGAAGTCCCCCAGTTTGCAGCTGCCCGAAATACCGGACTGGGCCACCATGATGCAGCCACGGCCCAGCTCGACGTTGTGGGCGATCTGCACCAGATTGTCGAACCAGCAGCCGGCACCGATGATGGTATCGGGGCCTGAGCCCCGGTCGACGGTGCAGTTGGCGCCCATCTCGACGTCGTCGTGCACGATGACGCGGCCCAATTGCGGCACCTTGACGTGGCCGGCCGGATCGGGGGCAAAACCGAAGCCGTCCTGACCGATGCGCACGCCGGGATGCAGCCGCACGCGGTCGCCGATCAGGCAGTGGCTGAGGGTGACGTTGGCGGCAATGGCGCAGTCGGCGCCGACGACCACCCCGGCGGCCACCGTGGTATTGGCGCCAAGGTTGGTGCGGGCGCCAATCTCGACCGCCGGCCCCAGGGTCACACCGGCGGCCAGTGCCACGCCCTCGGCCAGCCTGGCCGTGGCATCGACGTGGGCTGCCGGCGAGATACCGGGCTCGGGCGCCTGTTCGGGATATAGGGCCTGGGCCGCCAGGGCATAGGCCTTGTAGGGCTCCTCGCTGAGCAGCAGCGTCATCCCGGCCGGCGCCTGCTCGGCGTACTTGGGTTGCACCAGGCAGGTCCCGGCCCGACTCGAGCGAAAGGCCTCGAGATAAGCCCGATTGTCGAGGAAGCTGAGGTCATCGGGCCCGGCCGTTTCCAGCGCCGCCACGTCGCCGATGCTGCGTTCCGGATCGGCGCCTTGGCTCAGCTTGGCGCCCGTCGCCTCGACCAGCGCCGCCAGAGTGAGCGATCGGGGCGGGGCAAAGAAGCGCCGGTCGGCCATCAATTGCTATCCGGCGGTGGCACCTTGACCTCGGGCAGTCTTTCGTTGATGCCCTTGAGCACCACCTTGGTCAACTCCAGGCCGCGGTGGGCAAACAGGATCTGGGATTTCTCCAGCACCAGATTGAAGCCCCGGGTCTTTGTGAGCTCGATGATGATGGGTAGCATGGCGCCGCGCAGCTTGTTCATGGCGCTGGAATAGCTGCGTTCGAGGCGCCGTGAGCGATCCTGGGCCTGGCGCTGAACGGCGGCTACTTTGTCCTCGAACTTGCGCCGACGCTGGCTGAAGGCCTCGGGCGAGAGCAGGGTGCGTTGCCGCTTGAGCTCCTCCTGCTCGGTATTCAGGGCGCCTTCGGATTTTTTCATTTGGGCCAGATAGGCGGCCCTGTATTTCTCGATCTGGGCTCGCACGCTCTTGGCCGCCTGAGCCTCGCGCAGGATTAGCTTGAGGTCGATAACGGCGATTACCGCCGGCGGCAACTTCTGCTTGTCCGCCGCCTTCTCGGCCGCCCATACCGCCGGGCCATGGCCCACGAGGATGGGACCCAAACCGACAAGGGCAATCAAAATTAGGCTGGCGCAGAACTTCTGGGACAAGGGCTTCATGGTTCAAAACCGGGTGCCAAAGCTGAAACGGAAGGTTTCGGTTTTGTCGTAGCGCAGGCGGCGTATGGCGCTCGCGAAATCGAGACGAATGGGACCAAGCAGCGACCGCCACGACAGTCCGACACCCGATGAGACGCGCACGGAGCCGACGTCGAAGAGGTTTTCCCGGCTCGCCACGTCGGCGTCGGAGAGGCTGCCCATCTCGGTGAAGATGCGGCCGAAAATGCCGTAATCCTGCAGCAACTCGATCGGCGCCGTTAGTTCCGCCGTGCCCACATAGTAAAGCTTTCCGCCCAGTGAATCGAGCGACACCTTGTCCCGTGGTCCGACGCCCGACGGCGCAAAACCGCGGAAGTTGTTGCCACCCAGGAAAAACCGATCGGAGATACCGACCCGCTGACCCAGGCCCATGATGTAGCCTTCGTTGAAGGACAGGCTGCCGACCCAGTCATCCCATAGCGGTTGATAGTAGGAGTATGACAGGCTGTTCCTGAGGTAACGGACGTTGCCGCCGAAGCCGGCCAGGTCCTGGCCGAAACGCACGACATAGCCCTCTGAGGGCAGCAGCCGATCGTCACGCAGGTCGTAGGTCAGGGTGTAGCCGAGAGTGGACGATACCCGGCCGCCGGATTGATCGCGAACGAAGCGCGAGGCGTTGCTGCCGAGGTTCTCGATGACATCGTGGCGGATCGAATAGCGCACGCTTTGGCGCAGATTGAGGGCGATGGGATAGCCGGCCCGCAGCGTCAAGCCGCTGGTGCTCTCATCGAACGACGAAGTGCGTTGGCGATCACGGCGAATGTTGAAAATGTCGAAGCCGGCGGCCACATTGCGCTCGAGGAAATGAGGTTCGGTGAACGACAGGTCGACCTGCTGGCGCCGGGTCGAAAGATTGAGGCCAAGGCGCAGGTCCTGGCCGCGCCCCAGCAGATTTCGCTCGCGTATGCTGATATCGCCGATGAATTGCTCGGTGGTCGAGTAGCCGGCGCCAAAACTAAGCTCACCGGTCGAATGCTCCTTGACCTCGACGGTGATGACCGTGCGGTCCTCGGCAAATTGGCCCTTGGCGCCGCCCAGGGTCTTGCTGTCGAGCAGGCCGCGGTCGTCGCCGATTTCCACTTTGTCGAAGAAACCCAGCCCGCGGATGCGGCGGCGTGACCGGCGCAGCTTGGCGGTATTGAAGGCGTCGCCCTCGGAGACCTCGAATTCGCGCCGAATCACCTTGTCCAGAGTGCGAACGTTGCCCACGATGTTGATGCGGTCGACGTAGACCCGCGGCCCCTCGGCGATCACGTAGGTGACGTCGATGGTGCGTTCCTCGCGATTGCGTTTTGGGCGCGGACGGATATCAGTGAAGGCATAGCCCTGGCGGCCGGTTTCGAAAGTCAGTGCATCGATGGTTTCCTCGATCTGCTCGGCGTTGTAGCTCTCACCACTGGGCGAAACCACGAGGTGACGCAAGCTGTCGGGATCGAGCTGGCGGATACCCGATTCGATGTCGATCTTGCCGAAGCGGTAGGGCTCGCCCTCCTCGATGGTGAAGGTAACGAAAAAGTCGCGCCGGTCGCGGCTCAGCTCGGCC
>JASLXG010000170.1 GCA_030740435.1 Alphaproteobacteria bacterium
CCAGGCGACCGACGCCATTGGCCTCTTGGCAAATCTCTGTGCCTCTGTGCCTCTGTGGTCAATCTACAAGGCTTTTCCACAGCCCAGCCGGTGCCGGGCATGACCGGAACGTCAACTACTCGATGTGTGCATCCCTTAGCCCCATTCGGGGGGCGGCTTAGCACTACCGATATCAAGTGTGGTTTTTGCTGCTTGGTTTTGGTGCAACGGGAGCGACCGCGACTCGCTGCCGTGAGCGACCTTTAGACTCCACTAAACGTACTTCACGTCGATGATCTCGTAGCCCTTGGAGCCGCCCGGCGTCGTTACCTCGATGGATTCGCCTTGGTCCTTGCCGATCAGGGCGCGGGCCAGCGGCGAGGTGATGGAGAGGCGGCCGGCCTTGATGTCGGCCTCGTCGGCGCCGACGATCTGGTAGGTCACTTCTTGATCCGTGTCCTCGTCGGCGATGCGCACGGTGGCGCCGAATTTGACGCCGTTGCCGGAAAGCTTGCTGACGTCGATGACCTCGGCCCGGCGCATCTTGTCCTCGATCCCCATGACCCGCGTCTCGACGAAGCTCTGGCGCTCCTTGGCGGCGTGAAACTCGGCGTTCTCGGAGATGTCGCCGTGCTCGCGCGCCACCTCGAGGGCCTTGATGATGGCCGGCCGCTCGACGGTCTTGAGGCGGCGCAATTCTTCCTGGAGGCTGTTGAATCCTCCCGAAGTCATGGGGACCTTTTCCATTGAAAGCACTTCCGCATTAGGCCCGGGAAAAACCGGCATATGGGCCGGTCCCCCCGCGGCGACCATCAAATCGAAAGCACAGGATAGGACTGCAATGGGGCGACTTCAAGGCCGCCCGATTGCAACGTGGCAATGGCCTGGGTGGCGGCACGCATTCCGGCCTCGGTGGTGAAGTAGGGAATGTGGTGGGTCAGCGCGGCGCGCCTCAGCGAGAAGCTGTCGGCCACCGCCTGGGCGCCTTCGGTGGTGTTGAAGACCAGATCGACGTCGCCGTTCTTGATGGCATCGACGATATGCGGCCGGCCCTCGAGCACTTTGTTGATGGCCTCGCACTCGAGGCCATGGCGGCGCAGCATCCGGGCCGTGCCGCGGGTGGCCAGGATGGTGAAGCCGAGTTGGCTGAGCCGGCCGGCGATCTCCACGGCATCGGCCTTGTCGCCGTCCTTGACCGAGACGAAGACGCAGCCGCTTTCGGGCAGATGGGTGCCGCCGGCGATTTGCGCCTTGGCGAAGGCCCGGTCGAAGCCCTTGTCGAGGCCCATGACCTCGCCGGTCGATTTCATTTCGGGGCCCAGGATGATGTCGACGCCGGGGAAGCGGGCGAAGGGGAAGACCGCCTCCTTGACCGCCACGTGGCCCTCGGCGCTGCCGGCCGCGACCTGGCCGGCCTCCTGGCCGAGGCCGAAATCGGCAAGCTTTTCGCCGACCATCAGCCGGGCCGCGATCTTGGCGATGGGCCGGCCCGTGGCCTTGGCCACGAAGGGCACGGTGCGGCTGGCCCGGGGGTTGACCTCAAGGATGAAGACGGTGCCGTCCTTGACCGCGAATTGCACGTTCATCAGCCCCACCACCTCCAGCCCCCGGGCCAGGGCCACGGTCTGCTGGCGGATGTCCTCGACCACCCGGGCCTCCAGGGTGTGGGGCGGCAGGGCGCAGGCCGAATCGCCGGAATGCACGCCGGCCTCTTCGATGTGTTCCATGATGCCGGCGATGAAGACGTCGCAGCCGTCGGCCAGGGCGTCGACGTCGACCTCGATGGCGTCGCTCAGATATTTGTCGACCAGCACGGGCGACTGCCCCGAGACCCGCACTGCCTCGGCCATGTAGCGGTCCAGCGAGGCGCTGTCGTAGACGATCTCCATGGCCCGGCCGCCGAGCACGTAAGAGGGCCGGATGAGCACCGGATAGCCGATCTCGTCGGCCGCCGCCCGGGCCTCGAATAGGCTTGAGGCGATGCCGTTGGGTGGCTGGCGGAGATCCAGCCCAGCCAGCAACTGCTGGAAACGTTCGCGGTCCTCGGCCAGGTCGATGGCGTCGGGCGAGGTGCCCAGGATGGGCACCCCGGCGGCTTCCAGCGCCGCCGCCAACTTGAGCGGCGTCTGGCCGCCGAACTGCACGATGACGCCGCAGAGCTCGCCGGCGACGCTTTCGGCGCGCACGATCTCGAGCACGTCCTCGGCCGTCAGGGGCTCGAAGTAGAGCCGGTCCGAGGTGTCGTAGTCGGTCGACACGGTTTCGGGGTTGCAGTTGACCATGATGGTCTCGAAGCCGGCCTCGGCGATGGCATAGGCGGCATGGACGCAGCAATAGTCGAATTCGATGCCCTGGCCGATGCGGTTGGGGCCGCCGCCGAGCACGATGACCTTGCGGCGGTCGCTGGGCTGGGCCTCGCACTCGGCGCCCGCGGCACCCGCGGCGCCGGGTGCGCTTTCGTAGGCCGAATACATGTAGGGCGTACGGGCCTCGAACTCGGCGGCGCAGGTGTCGACGCGCTTGAACACCGGGCGTACGTCCAAGGCAACCCTCCGGGCCGCCACACGGGCTTCGTCGCTGCCGGTCAGGCTGGCCAGGCGGGCGTCTGAAAATCCCATCTCTTTCAGCGCCAGCAGGCCGGCGGCGTCGTCCGGCAGACCCGCCGCCGCCAGCCGCTGCTCGGCCTCGACGATGGCGCGGATCTGGGCGATGAACCAGGGGTCGTAGCGGCAGGCGGCCTGGATGTCGGCGTCAGAGAATCCCAGCCTGACGGCCTGGGCGATAACCAGCAGGCGGTCGGGCCGGGGCTCGGCCAGGGCGGCCCGCACGGCATCGCGGTCGCCGCCGTCAGCGCTTCCCGAGATGGTGATTTCGTCCAGGCCGCTGAGGCCGGTCTCCATCGAGCGCATGGCCTTTTGCAGCGATTCGGCAAAGCTGCGGCCGATCGACATGGCCTCGCCGACCGACTTCATCGAGGTATTGAGCAGCGCCTCGGTGCCGGGGAACTTCTCGAAGGTAAAGCGCGGCACCTTGGTCACCACGTAATCGATGGTGGGCTCGAACGAGGCCGGCGTGACGCCGGTGATGTCGTTCGAGAGCTCGTCCAGCGTGTAGCCCACGGCCAGCCGGGCCGCCACCTTGGCGATGGGGAAGCCGGTGGCCTTGGAGGCCAAGGCGGACGAGCGCGAAACCCGCGGGTTCATCTCGATTACCACCAGCCGGCCGTTTGCCGGATCGACGGCGAACTGCACGTTGGAGCCGCCGGTCTCGACGCCGATCTCGCGCAACACCGCGATCGAGGCGTTGCGCATGATCTGGTATTCCTTGTCGGTCAGCGTCAGCGCCGGCGCCACGGTCACCGAATCGCCGGTGTGCACACCCATGGGGTCGACGTTCTCGATCGAGCAGACGATGATGCAGTTGTCGCGCCTATCGCGCACCACCTCCATCTCGTATTCCTTCCAGCCCAGTACGCTCTCTTCGATCAGCACCTCGTCGATGGGCGAGGCGTCGAGGCCGGCGGCCACCACGCGCTCGTATTCCTCGCGGTTGTAGGCGATGCCCGAGCCGGTGCCGCCCAAGGTGAACGAGGGCCGAATGATGGCCGGCAAGCCGACCTGGTCGAGGGCGGCGCGGGCCTCAATCAGGTTGTGGGCGATGGCGCTCTGCGGACACTCGAGGCCGATGTTGCTCATGGCCTGGCGAAACAGCTCGCGATCCTCGGCCTTGCGGATGGCCTCGCGGTCGGCACCTATCATCTGCACGCCATGGGCTTCCAGCACGCCCCGGTCGGCCAGCTCGACGGCCATGTTCAGTGCCGTCTGGCCGCCCATGGTGGGCAGCAGCGCATCGGGCTTCTCACGCTCGATAACGCGTTCGAGTATGTCGGGCGTGATGGGCTCGACGTAGGTGGCATGGGCCACGTCCGGGTCGGTCATGATGGTGGCCGGGTTGGAATTCACCAGCGCGATGCGATAGCCCTCGGCCTTCAGCGTCTGGCAGGCCTGGGTTCCGGAATAATCGAACTCGCAAGCCTGGCCGATGACGATGGGCCCGGCGCCGATTATCAGGATCGAGGATATGTCGGTGCGTTTAGGCATACGTTTTCCCGCCGCCAAGTGGGTGAACCACAGAGGCACAGAGGCACAGAGAAGAAGAGGAGGCGAGGCCGGGCATCAGAGCACCAATCGTTTGATTCCGTCTTTGAGGACGGCGCAATGGAAGTTCAGCAAAAGGCCCGTTCGCAGCCCGCTCAATTTCATGTAGCTCAGGAGTTGGGCGTCGTGCACAGGAGACAATCGTTCCACCGTTTTCAGCCCCACGACCAAAGCCTCGTCGACGACGAAATCCATCCGATAGGCGCCGCCGAGGGTGACTGATTTGTAGGTGATCGGCTGCGATACTTGGCGTCGGTAAGGAACCCCGTTCTCCTTGAATTCGAAGGCGAGGCATTCTTCATATACCGATTCGAGAAGGCCCGGCCCCAGGGCGCGGTGAATCTCGATCGCGAGCCCGATTACCCGCTGCGTTAGCGGATCACGGCGATCATCCCGGTCGCTGCGGGCGGTCTTTCTCTGTGCCTCTGTGCCTCTGTGGTCAATCACTTGAGATCGTTAGTCTCCATCATCCCGACAAACCTCTCGAACAGATAGTGGCTGTCCTGGGGGCCGGGGCTAGCTTCGGGATGGTATTGCACCGAGAAGACGGGTTTGCCCTCGACCGTCAGGCCTTCCAGGGTGCCGTCGAAGAGCGAAACATGGCTCGCCGTGACGCCGGCCGGCAGCGTTTCGCCGTCGACCACGAAGCCGTGGTTCTGGCTGGTGATCTCGACCTTTTGCGTCGCCAGGTCCTGTACCGGGTGGTTGGCGCCGCGATGCCCCATGTGCATCTTTTTGGTTTTGGCGCCGAGCGCCAGGGCCAGCATCTGGTGGCCCAGGCAAATGCCGAAGAGTGGCAGGCCGGATTGCAGCAGCGCCTGAATCATCGGCACGGCGTAGATTCCCGTGGCGGCCGGATCGCCGGGGCCGTTGGAAAGAAAAACGCCGTCGGGGGAATGCCCGAGGATGTCCTCGGCGCTGGCGCTGGCCGGCACCACGGTGACGCGGCAGCCGGCTGCCGCCAGGCAGCGCAGAATGTTGTGCTTGGCCCCGAAATCGACCGCCACGACGTGGAAGCGCGGCTTCGAGAGCGTGCCAAAACCGGCGCCGAGCGCCCAGCGCGTGGTCTCCCAGGTGTAGCTCTGGGTGGTTGACACCTCTTTCGCCAGGTCCATGCCCTCGAGGCCGGGCCAGGCTTGCGCCTCAGCCAACAAATCAGCCAACTCAATACCGCCCCTGGCGGCGGCGGCATGGCAAATCACGCCGTTGGGCGCGCCGCCGTCGCGGATGCGGCGTGTCAAACGCCGCGTATCGAGGCCCGAGATGCCCACCAGCTCGTGGCTTTTCAGCCAGGTATCGAGATGCTCCAGCGCGCGAAAATTGGCGGGCTCGGTGATGCTTGTCCGCAGCACCACGCCGCGCACCGCCGGCCTCAGGCTTTCCAGGTCTTCGGGGTTGGTGCCGACGTTGCCGATGTGGGGGAAGGTGAAGGTGATGATCTGGCCGGCATAGGAGGGATCGGTGAGGATCTCCTGGTAGCCGGTCATCGAAGTGTTGAAGCAGACCTCGCCGACGGCCCGGCCGGGGGCTCCCAAACCACTGCCCCAATGCGCGCTGCCGTCGTCGAGCAACAACACCGCATTCCCGGGCTGGCGGGTTGCGGCGGAGGAGGTGGGCTCGGCCATCGGCGGGGTAAGTGCTCGTTCGGTTACGGGCTCGGACGCTCAAGCCGGCCCCTGGACGGGCCTTTGTGCCGCAGGGGTAAACCTCTGGCAGCACTAGGCGCTACCCGAGGGGGCCGGCGGAACAGTCGAGCCGGGCGCGAACATAAGCAAATAGCGTGCCGCCGTCAAGCTTCGTCAGTTAAGAATTTTTCTTATAATTCAATATGTTAGCAAAATTTTTCGATTTGCCACCGGGATCGCCTTCGGCTAGTATCGTGCCCCGCCGACCACCTCTTGACGAGGGTTCATGCTGCGTCAGCACCTGAACGACGCGCTCAAAGCCGCTATGAAAGCTCAGGACAAGCGCCGGGTTTCGACCTTGCGGCTGATCCTGGCCGCGCTCAAGGATCGCGATATCGCCGCCCGCAGCGGCGACAACGGCGACGGCATCAGCGAGAGCGATATCCTCGGCATGCTGCAGACCATGATCCGCCAGCGCCGCGATTCGATCGAGCAGTTCAAGCAGGGCGGACGCAAGGACTTGGCCGACAAGGAGGCCGAGGAGATCGCCGTCATCCAGGACTTCCTGCCGGCCCAGCTCGACGAGGGCGAGGTCGGCGAGGCCTGCCGCCAGGTGGTGGCCGAGCTCGAGGCCGGCGGCCTCAAGGACATGGGCCGGGTGATGGGCGAGCTCAAATCGCGCTACACCGGCCGCATGGATTTCGCCAAGGCCTCGGCCGCGGTAAAGGAGTTGCTGAGCTAGCTGCCACGGGCAGGTTTTCGGGCGCCGCCACGGGCGGGTTTGCGGAGCGGCTGTTGGGGCGCAAGCGGTCCCGGGGGTTAAATGGTACAATTCTCCGATCATTTTCTCGATGAGGTGCGAGCCCGGGTGCCACTGGTCGACCTCATCGGCCGGCGCGTCAAGCTGCGCCGCCAGGGCCGCGAGCACGGCGGGCTCTGCCCCTTCCACAACGAAAAGACACCGTCCTTCACGGTCAGCGAGGACAAGGGGTTCTTCCACTGTTTCGGCTGCGGCGCCCATGGCTCGGTCTTCGATTTCGTCATGCGCACCGAAGGCCTGAGCTTTCCCGAGGCGGTCGAGCGCTTGGCCGCCGAGGCCGGCCTCGAGATGCCAACGGCCAGCCCGGAGGCGGCCGAACGCGAGCGCCAGGCGGCGACGCTTTACGATGTGCTGGAGGCGGCCGCGGGGTGGTTCGAAAACAAGCTCAATTCGTTGGCCGGCCAAAGTGCCCTGCAATATCTCCGCGATCGCGGCCTCGGCGACGAAACCATGGCGCGCTTTCGCCTGGGCTTCGCGCCCGACAGCCGCGAGGAATTGAAGCAAGCGCTGCAATCGCGAGGCTTTGCGGAAGACCTGGCGGTCATGGCCGGCCTGCTCAAGCAACCCGACGACGGCGGCTCGAGCTATGACGTCTTTCGCAACCGCATCATCTTTCCCATCGGCGACCGTCGGGGCCGCACCATCGCCTTCGGCGGCCGGGCGCTGGGCGAGCAGCGCGCCAAGTACCTCAATTCGCCGGAAACGCCGCTCTTCTCCAAGGGCCGGGTGCTCTACAACCTGGCCGGCGCCCGCCAGCCGGCGCGCGAACGGGGCAGCGTGCTGGTGACCGAGGGCTACATGGACGTCATCGCGCTTTGCCAGGCCGGCCTGGGCCACACCGTGGCGCCCTTGGGCACGGCCTTGGGCGAGGACCAGCTCGGCCTGCTCTGGCGCCTGGCGGCGGAGCCTGTGCTTTGCCTGGATGGCGACGCGGCGGGCCGGGCGGCGGCCCAGCGCGCGGCCGATCGCGCGCTACCTTTGTTGCGCCCGGGCTATTCGCTGGGCTTTGCCTTCCTGCCCGAAGGCGAGGATCCCGACAGCCTGGTGCGCGGCCAAGGCGCCCAGGCCATCGAGCGCCTGGCGGCCGAGCCGGTGCCGCTGGCCGAGGTCTTGTGGCAGCATCTGGTGGCCGGCCGCAGCCTCGATACGCCGGAACGCCAGGCGGCGCTGCGCAAGGACGCCTACGCCCTGGTCGACCGGGTCGAGGACGCCACCGTGCGCGGCTACTATGGCGACTTCGTGGCGGCCAAGGTCGAGAAGCTCAGGCCCCAACGCGGCGGCGGCCGGAGCCGCCTCGGGCGCAAGAGCAAGCGCCAGGACCGCCCCCGCCGGGGGACGGCCGAACGGCCGCTGCCGCAGCGCTACGACCTGGGCGGTGACGATGCCGGCTCCAGCGAACGGCGCGAACGCGTGCTGGTGGCCACCCTGGTGGTCCATCCCGGCCTCTTTGGCCGCTTGGACGAGGATTTCGTGCAGCTCGAAATCGGCCACCCGGAGCTTGACAAAGTGCGCCGGGAAATCCTAGAAATCGCAGGCCGTGAGCCCGATCTTGACAGCAAGAGCCTGAGGCACCATCTCAGCATACGGGGCTTGGCGGCGATAACTGATCGGCTATGCGCGCCGGACCTTTGTTCGGTAGCGCCGTTTTTGCGCCAAGATGCCCCGCTCGACGAGGCCGAGGAGGGTTGGCGGCAAACCCTGGCGCTGCAACATCGGGCGGTTGGCATGGCGGCTGACGCGTTGGCCCAGGCCGCGGCTTTTGCCGCCGATCCGGGACCCGAAAGCGAGGGACGCCTGCTGGCGACCAAGAGGCAAGAACACAGCGCCGCCGGGCTGGAGGCTGAACCCAGGCATCCGGCCCTGCCCGGCGACGCCGCCTGAGCGCGGCGGCGGCGGCGGCGGCGGCGCGGAGAGTTAATAGGAGGAACGATGGCGAGCAAAACGGCAACGACGGCTGAGGCCGAGGAAACCCGGGAAGAGACCCCCGACGGCCCGCTCATTGACGCCTCCAGCCAGGCCATCAAGAAGATGGTGGCCAAGGCCAAGGAGCGCGGCTACATCACCTATGACGAGATCAACTCGGTGCTGCCCCAGGACCAGGTCTCCAGCGAGCAGATCGAGGACACCATGTCCATGCTCTCGGAAATGGGCGTCAACGTCATCGAGAACGAAGAGGGCGAGGAGGCCAACCCCGAGGCCGCCACCAAGGACGAGGCCACGCCGCCCGCCACCACCGCCGCCGCCGCCGAGGCCCCGGAATACGAGCGCACCGACGATCCCGTGCGCATGTATCTGCGCGAGATGGGCTCGATCGAGCTCTTGTCGCGCCAGGGCGAAATTGCCATCGCCAAGCGCATCGAAGCCGGCCGCGAGGCCATGATCGGCGGCATCTGCGAGAGTCCGCTGACCATGCGCGCCATCGTCATGTGGCTCGACGACTTGGTCCAGGGGCGGGTGCTGCTGCGCGACGTCATCGACCTCGACGCCACCTATGGCGGCAGCCCGGAGAACAACACGGCGCCGGCCGGCCATCCGGGCCAGCCGGGTCACCCGGGTCGGCCGGGTCAGGCGCCGGCCCAGGAGGACAATCCCCAGGCCGCCAACGACGACGCCGGCGCCACCGGCGCCACCGGCACCGCCGCCACTGCCGGCACTGCCGGGGCCGACAAGTCCAACGGCCAAGGCCGGCCGGGGGGCGATGCCAGCACCGACGACGACGACAATGACGGCGACGAGGGTGCGCCCTCGCTGGCCGCCATGGAGGAGGCGCTGCGGCCCGAGGTGCTGGAGGCTTTCGAAAAGATCGCCAGCACCTACAAGAAGCTGCACCGCCTGCAGGATCTCAGGCTCAAGGGCATGATGGGCGGCGACGCGCTCTCGACCTCGCAGGAGCGGCGTTTCAACAAGCTGCGCCGCGAACTGGTCGAGCTGATGGGTGACGTGCGCCTCAACAACGCCCGCATCGACCAGCTGGTGAACGAGGTCTACGACCTCAACCGCGAACTGGTGGGGCTGGAGGGGCGGCTCTTGCGCCTGGCCGAGAAGCACCGGGTGCCGCGCGAAAGCTTCGTCAAGCACTGGGTGGGCCGCGAGCTCGAGCCGCAGTGGCTGCGCCGCGTGCGCCGGCTCAAGGAAAAGGGCTGGGCCGAGTTCGCCAAGAAGGACGGCAGCGATATCCGCGAGCTGCGCGACGAGGTCATCGAGATCGCCACCGACGTGGGCCTCGACGTACAAGAATTCAAGCGCATCGTCTCCGTGGTGCAGAAGGGCGAGCGCCGGGCCAGCCAGGCCAAGAAGGAGATGGTCGAGGCCAACCTGCGCCTGGTCATCTCGATCGCCAAGAAATACACCAACCGCGGCCTGCAGTTCCTGGATCTGATCCAGGAAGGCAACATCGGCCTGATGAAGGCGGTCGACAAGTTCGAGTACCGCCGGGGCTACAAGTTCTCGACCTACGCCACCTGGTGGATCCGCCAGGCCATCACGCGCTCGATCGCCGACCAGGCCCGCACCATCCGCATCCCGGTGCACATGATCGAGACCATCAACAAGCTGGTGCGCACCTCGCGCCAGATGCTGCACGAGATCGGCCGCGAGCCGACGCCGGAGGAGCTGGCCGAAAAGCTCAGCATGCCGCTGGAAAAGGTGCGCAAGGTGCTGAAGATCGCCAAGGAGCCGATCAGCCTGGAAACCCCCATCGGCGACGAAGAGGACAGCCACCTCGGCGACTTCATCGAGGACAGGAACGCCATCCTGCCGCTCGATGCCTCGATCCACTCGAACCTGCGCGAGACCACGACGAGGGTGCTGGCCAGCCTCACCCCCAGGGAGGAACGCGTGCTGCGCATGCGCTTCGGCATCGGCATGAACACCGACCACACCCTCGAGGAGGTGGGCCAACAGTTCTCGGTCACCCGCGAACGCATACGCCAGATCGAGGCCAAGGCGCTGAGAAAACTCAAGCACCCCAGCCGCTCGCGCAAGCTGCGCAGCTTCCTCGACACCTGAGGGCGCCACGGGCGCATTTTAGGAGCGGGGCGGGGGGCCCGTAGCTCAACTGGTTAGAGCAGGCCGCTCATAACGGTCTGGTTGCAGGTTCGAGTCCTGCCGGGCCCACCAGTTTTTTTTGGCATAGCTGGGGCTTTACACTGGAACACGAGGCCATGTCCAAACGGCCATCGCCGCGAGCGTCGGCTGAGATTTTTGAGGACTTGCGAGCGCTTGCGCAGAGCGACGGTGCACTGCACGAAATATCGGCGATCATCTATCGTGATTGGGTCGTAACGGTCGATACGGAGAAAGCCGTTGTTACTGACGATCCAGAGCGCAGGTGGGTCTGACCTGCCCCCAAGGTTTGTACCATATCCTATGTTAGTCTGTTTGCCATCCGTTCTGAGGCCCGGTTCGGCCGCAGCCCATCAACAGCGAAGGCCGGAACGGGCCAGTGGTGCAGAATAGTCTCCGGCGCCGGTGGCCTGTAGCCGAGGGCGCTGTGCGGCCTGACGGTGTTGTAGTGCCGCCGCCAAGCCTCGATCAGAACTTGGGCCTCGTACAGACTGTATGTCCGTCATCAAAACATTCGGGACTGTTGAGCCTATTTTTTACCGGAGGATCTGGCTCATCTTGGTTTGATGTTAAGCCGCTTGTCGTTGATGGTTCAAGCGGCGTTTTTGAACGGTCCGTTTTTTGATCTTCTCTCTCCTTTCGATGATGGC
>JASLXG010000171.1 GCA_030740435.1 Alphaproteobacteria bacterium
TCCCTGGCTTAGCCGGACCTCCGCCTCGCGGAGCTTGCCGATAATCTGCTCAACCGTGTGATTCTTCTTCGCCATTTTGCCCTCCTTCAAGCCAACCCAATCCTAACATCCGGGCTGGACCAGTTTTCGGGGGGCAGGCCACGCCGAGGATGATTACCCGCCGACATCGGACGCCTCCCCTTCAACAGCGATGTGGCCTAGATGCTGATATCGGTTCGAGATTATCATGGTATCCGAGCGCCTGCCATCGAGGCGGCGCCATGCCTGATGGCAACTCTATCAGTACGCGCTTTTTGAGATCCTGGCGGCTCGTTTTTCCATGTCTCCTTTTGGCTAATTGCTGCCGCAGAAAGGACGTGTGCGGCGACCCAATATGTAGTGGGTGTTTGCATTATCCGGATCGGCACGCCTCAGCTCTCGTCGTCCAAATAGCCGTTCTCCCGATCCCGGGCCACGGCCGCCGGGTCGCGCCCGGCCGGATCGCCGTAGCCGCCGCCGCCTGGCGTGCGCAGGAATACCCCGTCGCCCTGGCGCAGATAGAGCTTGTCGATCTTGCTCAGGTGCGGCGCCTTGAAGGTGTCGCCGCCGACCGTGAAGTCGTGGTCGGCCGGCGCGCCCTCGTGGCCGCCGTGGAGGCCGTAGGCGCCCTTGAGCGCCCGGTCGCCGACCAGCGTGAGATAGGCCTCGCCCTGGCGCAACGTGAATGCCGCTTCGATCCCATGGCCGCCGCGGAAGCGCCCGGCACCGGCCGAGCCTTGACGCAGGGCGTGGCGGCTGAACAGGAGCGGCACGGTTTGTTCGATGACTTCGATCGAGGAATTGCGCGAGGCTGAAATGAGCGTCGAGCCGTTGCTCAGGCCGTCGCCGGTGGCCGAGCCGCCGTAGCCGCCGCCAAAGAAGAAAATCGTGGCGTAGGCGCCGCGGCCCTCTGCGCTGCCGCCGAGGCAGATGTTCGAGCCGGTGCCGAAACAGCCCGCCGGCACGCGGTCGGGCACGGCCTGGGCCAGCGCCCCCATGACCACGCCGATCAGGCGCTGGGCGGTCTCGGTGGTGGTGCCGGAGACCGGTGCCGGCGGTTCGGGATTGAGGAAACAGCCGCTGGGGATGACGTAGTGGAAAGGCTCGAAGCAGCCGGCGTTGATGGGCACTTCGGGGAAGACGTGCTTGATGCCGATCATCAGGGCCGTGATGGTGCTCGACCAGGGGCTGTTGAAGGGGCCACGGCAAGTGGGCGAGGAGCGCGACAGATCAAACGTGATTTCGCTGCCGGCGACGGTCAGCTCGAGATCTATGGTCAGGAAACCTTCGTCGACGCCGTCGGAGTCCATGACGTCGGAAAAGCGGTAGGCGCCATCGGGGAGCGCCACGATGTGCTCGCGCATCTGGGATTCGGAACGGGCTTTCAGCTCATCGACACAAGCCATCAGGGTATCGCCGCCGAAACGCTTGATGAGCTCGTCGAGGCGCTGGCAGCCGAGTTCGAGGGCGTTGACCTGGGCCGCCATGTCGCCCTCGCGCTCCTCGGGCAAGCGCATGTTGAGCAGCATGACGTCCAGAAGCGTCCGGTCGAGCTCGCCGGCCCGGTAGATCTTCACCGGCGGCAGGCGCAGGCCTTCCTGGTAGACGTCGGTGGCCACCGGGGTGAAGCCGCCCGGCGACATCGAGCCCACGTCGGGCCAGTGGCCGGTGTTGGCCAGGAAGAAGGCCGGCTTGCCATCATGGAAGTAGGGCCGCACGAACTTCACGTCCATGGTGTGGGTGCCGCCGCGGTAGGGATCGTTGACGATGAAGACGTCGCCGGGCGCCATCTCCTCGGGCCGCCAGTCTTTCAGCACTTCTTGCACGGTGTGCTGCATGACCACGACGAAGATCGGCATGCCGGTCTGGCCCTGGACGATGACCTCGCCCGTTTCGGGATGGAAGACGCCGCTGGCCCGGTCCCAGGCGTCGGCGATAACCGGCGAGATGGCGCTGGTCGCCAGCACCGTGTCCATGTCGTCGGCGAGGTGTTCGAAGGCGCCGCGAACCACGGCGATGGTGGTGGGATCGATACTCATGCCGTGGCCTCGAGCAGAAGATTGCCGCTGGCCTGGACGCTGGCCGTGAAGCCCGCCTCGACGAAGATCGTGGTGTCGTCCTGGGTCAGCAGCGCCGGCCCCATGATCCGTGCGCCGGCGGCAAGCTCGAAACGGCGGTAGCGTTCAGCCGGCTGCCAGGCGCCCCGGCAGAAGATTTGCCAGCGCTCCGGCGCTGCGCTGATTTCCGGCAGCTTGGCCAAGGTCGAAAAATCGGAATCGGTGCCTGTGGCAGCGCCACCGCCGACCGTGGTGCGGGCATTGACCAGCATGATCTCGGCGCCTTCCAGCAGGTGCGTGAAGTGGCTCCGGTAGGCGGTTTCGAAATCGTCTTGCACGGCCTCGGGGGCCAGGGCCGAGAGCGCTACCGGGATGGTGTAGAGCTGGCCCCGGTAGCACATGTCGGCGGCCAGGCTGATCCGGGCGGCCGGCTCGGCAATGCCTTCGCGGGCCAGCACGGCCAGGCCTTCGTGGCGCTGCCCGGCGTAAATGCTTTCCAGCTCGGCCCGGCCCAAGTCGCCGAGCGGCCGGTTGACGGTACGCACGAAGTCGTGGCGGAGCTCGCCCAGCAGGCAGCCCAGCGCCGAGGTCAGCCCCGGATAGGGCGGTATCACGGCCCCGGCCAAGCCGGCCTCGCGCACCAGGGCCGCGGCGTGCAGCGGCCCGGCGCCGCCGAAGACGATCAGCGTGAACTGGCGCGGATCGAGGCCGCGGCCCAGCAACTGGCGGCGAATCCGGCCCGCCATCTTGTGCCCGGCCACGGCCACGATGGCCTCCGCCGCCGATTCCGGGTCGAGGCCAAGAGGCTCGCCGATTTTGGCCGCGATGGCGCGGCGGGCGGCTTCGAGGTCCAGCCGCCGGCCATCATCGTGGCCGATGGCCAGTTCCGCATCGAGGCGGCCGAGCACCAGGTTGGCGTCGGTCACCGTGGGTTCATGGCCGATGCCGAGCGCCGCCGGGCCGGGGTCGGCGCCGGCGCTCTCGGGCCCGATCTGCAACACGCCCGAGCCGTCGATCCAGGCCAGGCTGCCGCCGCCGGCGCCCAGCGCATCGACGTCGAGCATGGGCAACGCCAGCGGCAGGCCGAAGTCGAGCGCCTTTTGGGCCGTGGTCGCCGGCCGGCCGTCCTGGATAACGCAGACATCCAGACTGGTGCCGCCCATGTCGCAGGAAACGGCGTTGTCGATGCCCAGTTGCGTGGCGATGGCGGTCGCGGCGGTGACGCCGGCGGCGGGGCCCGAGAGGATGGTGTTGGCGGCGAAGCGCCCGGCCACGCCGGCCGCCATGACGCCGCCGTTGGATTGCACCACCAGCAGCTCCTTGGCAAAGCCACGGGCAGCAAGCTGCCCCTGCAGAGCGTCCAGGTAGCCCACCACGAGGGGCGCCACGTAGCCGCCGATGGCGGCCGTGCTGCAGCGTTCGAACTCGCGCAACGCCGGCAGCACATCGGACGAGGTGACGATGAAATCGTTGGGCCAGACCGCCCTGGCGGCTTCTTTTGCGCGGCGCTCGTTCTCGGGGTTGGCGTAGCTGTGCAGAAAGCAGATCACCAGCACCTGGCAGCCGGCTTGGCTCAGCGCCTGGGCCACGCTGGCCACTTGGTCCTCGTCGACCGGGGTCAGGATCTCGCCCTCGGCGCTGACACGCTCGTTCACTTCGCGCCGATAGCTGCGTTCGATCAGCGGCTGGAAGTCGGCATCAAGTCCGTAGGTCAGCGGGCGGTCGCGCCGGCGCAGCTCGAGCACGTCGCGAAAACCGGCGGTGGTGATCAGGCCGCAGCGCGCGCCGCGGCGCTGGATCACGGCGTTGGTGGCCACCGTGGTGCCGTGGATGATCAGGTCCAGCGCCCCCAACGGCACCTCCAGCGCCTGGGCCCCGGCCAACAGGCCGTCGGCGGCCTGGGCCGTGGTCGCAAGCTTGGCCACGGCCAGCTTGCCCTCGGCCAGGTAGACGATGTCGGTGTGGGTGCCGCCGATATCGACGCCGAGCAAAGCGGTCATGAGGTTGCGGCTCTAGCGCGGCCAGTCTTCGCGGATGGGGTCGGTGCCGTCCCAGCCCACGGCGGCCTGGCGCACGCCGTCGAAGATGCGCTTGCGGGCTGGCGTGAGATCCGCCATCTCGGCCACCGTGCCGGGATGGCCTTCGTCGAGGAAATAGACGAAGCGGCCGCGCGGGCTGTCGGATTCCTGGCCCACGGTGTAGCCCTCGGCCAGGGCGCGCTGGTAGCGCTCGTCATAGTTTTCGGGCCAGGTGGAGAAATGCTGCAGCCCCTCGTGGCCCCGGCCCAGGAACTCCTGATACATGGTGGGCGTCTGGTCGCGCTGCTGGATCAGTTCGACCTGCATATCGCCGGAATTGGCCAGTGCTATGGAGATGTGCGGCTGGGCCGGCTGGCCGCGATACCTGAAGCCCTCGATGGGCAATTTGTCGATGTAGAACCAGGGCCCGATCTGGCATTTCTTTATCCAGTGGTCGAGGGCGCTCTCCATATCCCTGACGACGTAGCCCATTTGGCGGAGCGGTCCGAAAAGGCGGCTCATGGAATGTCTCCTTTGTGCTTCAAAGCGGCAGCCTGAGGCAGGCCCGCAGGCCGCCCAGCGGTGCTTCCGAGAGGGTGATCTCGCCGCCGTGGCCGCGCATCACGTCGCGGGCGATGGTCAGTCCCAGCCCCATGCCGCCGGTGGCCGGATTGCGCGAGCCCTCGACGCGGTGGAAGGGTCGGAAGACGAGCTCGCGCTGCTCGGCGGCGATGCCGGGGCCGTCGTCGTCGACCATGAGCTCGACGTGATCGCCGCCAAGTTCGACGCTGACGGCGATGCGCTCGGCGTAGCGGCGCGCGTTGTCGATCAGGTTGGTGAGGCAGCGCTTGAAGGCGCCGGGCTTGAGGGGCAAGACGATCCGTTGGGGCTCGCCAACCTCCGTGGGCCAGCTCAGCTCCAGTGTGCTGCCCTGGGTGCGGGCCTCCTCGACCACTTCGGCCAGCAGCACGTGCAAGTCGGTCTCCACCGTGGCCTCGGCGTCCTGGCCGCGGGCGAAAGCGAGATAACCCTCGACCATGCGCTCCATCTCGCCCACGTCGGACTTGAGCTTCTCGACCGCGGCGCCCTGATCCAGCATGGCGAGCTGCAGCTTCATGCGGGTCAGCGGCGTGCGCAGGTCGTGGCTGACGCCGGCCAGCAGCTCGGTGCGCTGGGCGATCTGGCGCTGGATACGGTCGCGCATGTTGATGAAGGCGGCGGCGGCCTGGCGCACCTCGCGCGCGCCCGAGGGCTTGAGCTCGACATTCAGCCGGCCCTTGCCGAAGCTCTCGGCCGCCGTGGCCAGACGGCGGATGGGCCGGATCTGGTTGCGCAGAAAGAGGATGGCCACGAACAGCAGCACCAGCGAGGTGCCGACCATCCACATCACGAAAATATAAGTCGTGGGGCTGGAGACGCGTTTTTTCGAGGCCAGCACGCGGATCACGCCGCGCTTGAGCTGGACGCGGATCTCCACCAGCTCGGCGTGGCTCGCCGAATCGATGCGATAGGGCCGGAACACGGTCTCCTCCATGGCCTTCCTGAGCATTCTGTCGATGATGCGGTTGGCCAGGGGCGCCGGCGGCGGCGCGTTGGGCAGGATGACGTCGGGCAGGAACTCGATGCGCATCTGCATGCTCTTTTCCGCCGCCGTCAGGATGGCGTTTTGCTTGGCGCCGGCCGGCACCTCGCGCAGCACCTGCATCAGCACGGCCACGTCGCCGGCCAGGCCCAGCGCCAGGCGCCGGGTGACCGAATCCCAGTGGCGCTCGTAGAAGACATAGGTGGCGACGATCTGCAGCAGCACCACCGGTGTCACGATGATCAATAGCGAGCGGCCAAACAGCGTGCGTGGCAGTAAACGTTTCAGCATCGCGCGCCGCTCCCTAGTACCCACTATCACAAAAGGATGGCACGTATGACGGCCAGGAAGAACCACAGGGACAACCATGGGCTAGGAGCGTGGTCCGCCGTGATGGTGTACCATCACAAGGGCTACGGGACGACGTCCGATGGTCCTTCATGGCCGCCCTTTGGGTCGCTTTTCCGGCGCTGTGGAGGGCGTCGGCAGCGCTTGCCGATGGCCCCGCATCGCCGGCGCGTTGCCTCCTACCCACAGCGCCGGCAAAGCGATCATACGTACCATCCTTTTGTGATAGTGGGTACTAGCCCTCAGTCGGGCCACAACACGTAGCCCTCGCCCCACACGGTATGCAGGTAGCGCGGGTTGCGGGGATCAGGCTCGATCTTGCGGCGCAGGCGAGTGATCTGGACGTCGATGGCGCGTTCGCTGGCGCCGCCGCCGTGTTGGCTGAGCTCAACCCGGCTGACTGTCTGGCCCGGGCGCCCGGCGAACAATCTCAGCAGTGCCACCTCGCCCGAGGTCAGCTTGACCGGCTCGTCGGCCCGGAGCAACTCGCCGCGCCGGGCGTTGAAACAATAGTCGCCGAAGGCGATCTCCTCGGCCGTCTCGGGTGCCGGGGCGGCGCGGCGCAGCACGCTGCCGATGCGCAGCAACAGCTCGCGCGGCTCGAAGGGCTTGGCCAGATAGTCGTCGGCACCGCTCTCCAAGCCCTTGATGCGGTCCTCGGCCTCGCCCATGGCCGTCAGCAGCAGGATCGGCACCTGGGAGGTACGCCGCAGGCTGGTCGTCAGCTCCAGGCCGTTCTCGCCCGGCATCATGACGTCGAGCACGATGAGGTCGAACTCCAGTCCCACCAGCCGGGCCCGGGCCGCGGCGGCGTCGGCGGCGGTGGTGACGAGGTAGCCGTTCTGGCTCAGGTAATCGCGCAGCAAATCGCGCAAACGCTGGTCGTCGTCGACCACCAGGATGTGGGCCGGGCCGGGCATGGCTCAGCGCCCGCGGAAGGATTTGAGCACGGCCTCGCGGTCGCTTTCGTTGATCAGCCCCAACAGTATCTTGCGGTAGGCCGCCACTGCCTCGGGGCCGGCCTGGCGGTAGGCCTCGCCCACCCGCTGGTGCTGCGGCCGAGCCAGCGAACGCTCCAGCTCGCTGCCTTTCTCGGTGAGGAAGAGCAGGCGCTGGCGGCGGTCGCGGCTGCCCTTTTGCTGGACGATGTAGTCTTGCTCGATAAGCTGGCTCAGCACCCGGCTCAGCGACTGCTTGGTGATACGCAGGATGTCCAAAAGCTCGGCCACCGTGATGCCCGGCCGGCGGCCGACGAAATGCACCACCCGGTGATGGGCCCGGCCGAAACCCGAGCCGGCCAGGATGGCGTCGGGGTCGGAGGTGAAGTCGCGGTAGGCGTAGAACAAAAGCTCGATGCCCTGGCGGATCTCCTCCTCGTCCGGGCCAGGGTCCTGCGGCAGGGTGTCCGGTGTCGCGTCGGATTTTACGTCAGCCATGTTGACATATATGGTGCATGATGATACATGGCGCAAGATATTTGTTAGAATGTTGCCGAAATTGGCACAAAATCGAACTAATCATAACCGCATCATAACCGCGAGGATGATGTCATGAGCGGCCCCTCCTTCGACGACCGCGACGGTCACATCTGGCTGAACGGCGAAATGATCGCCTGGCGTGAGGCCAACGTGCACGTGCTCAGCCACGCCCTACACTACGCCTCCAGCGTATTCGAAGGCGAGCGCGCCTACGAGGGGGAAATCTTCAGGCTCACCGAGCACAGCCAGCGTCTGATCGGCTCGGCCACGGCCATGGGTTTCGAGATCCCCTATTCGCTGGCCGAGATCGACCAAGCCTGCAAGGAAGTGCTGGCCATCAACCGCATCCAGGACGGCTACGTCCGCCCGGTGGCCTGGCGTGGCGCCGAGATGATGGGGGTTTCGGCCCAGGAATGCACCATCCACCTGGCCATCGCGGCCTGGCCCTGGCCGGCCTATTTCACGCCCGAGGCGCGGCTCCAGGGCATCCGCCTGAAGACCTCGACCTGGAAGCGGCCCTCGCCCGAATCGGCGCCCGTTTTCGCCAAGGCGGCCGGGCTTTACATGATCTGCACGCTTTCCAAGCACGCCGCCGAGGCGGAAGGCTTTGATGACGCCCTGATGCTCGATTGGCGCGGCCAGGTGGCCGAGTGCACCGGCGCCAACATCTTCTTCGGAAAGAACGGTGTTTTGCACACGCCGACGCCCGATTGCTTCCTCGACGGCCTGACCCGGCGTTCGGTCATCGATCTGGCCCGGGCTCGCGGCATCAAGATCGTCGAGCGCGCCATCATGCCCGAGGAGATGGCCGGCTCCGACGAGATCTTCGTCACCGGCACGGCCGCCGAGGTGACGCCGGTGTCGCAGATCGACGACATGAGTTTCTCGGTCGGTCCCATCGCGCGGCAGATGATGGACGACTACGAGGCCCTGGTGCATCGCCGCGCCGTCGCCGCCTAGAAAATAAATAAGTCAGCAATATTGACATATTAACGTAGCTTCGTTACGCTATTGGCATCTTGTGGATTCGTTTGTTGCGCTGCCAGCGCGACAAACGAATGAAATGCAAAGGATGCCGAATCATGCCCGTTCCATCTTTCGACGACCGTGACGGCCTAATCTGGCTCGACGGTGAACTCGTTCCCTGGCGCCGGGCCAACCTGCATGTGCTGAGCCACGCGCTGCACTATGCCTCCAGCGTGTTCGAGGGCGAGCGGGCCTACGACGGCGAGATCTTCCGGCTGCACGAGCACAGCGCCCGCCTGGTGCGCTCGGCCGCGGCGCTCGGTTTCGAGCTGCCGGCCAGCGCCGCCGAGATCAGCGAATCCTGCCGCCAGGTGCTGGCCGCCAACCGCATCGGTGATGGCTACGTGCGCCCCGTGGCCTGGCGCGGCAGCGAGGAGATGAGCGTGGCGGCGCCGGCAAGCCGCATTCACTTGGCCATCGCCGCCTGGCCCTGGCCGAGCTACTTCACGCCCCAGGCCCAGGCCGAGGGCGTGCGCCTGGCCCGGGCGCGCTGGCGCCGGCCGCCGCCCGAGTGCGCCCCGGTGGCGGCCAAGGCCGGCGGCCATTACGTCATCGGCACCATGGCCAAGCACGAGGCCATGGCACGCGGCTTTGACGACGCCCTGATGCTGGATTGGCGCGGCCGCGTGGCCGAGGCCACCGGCGCCAACCTTTTCTTCGTCGCCGAGGGCGCCCTGCACACGCCGCTGCCGGATTGTTTCCTCGACGGCCTGACGCGGCAGACGGTGATCTCGCTGGCCCGCGCTCGCGGTTTCGAGGTCGTCGAACGCACGGTGATGCCGGACGAGGTGTCGGCGTTCGACGAGGTCTTCCTCACCGGCTCGGCCGCCGAGCTGACGCCGGTGCGCGAAATCGAGGACCAACACTATGCCGTGGGCCCCGTCAGCCGCCGCCTGATGGCCGACTACCAGGACCTGGTGCGCAGCCGAGCCGCCGCCTGACCGCCGCGGGCGGGTTTTCCTTAGGAAATCGGTGCCAGGGGCGTTAACAATCCTTAATTAAGGGGACGCGGACGCTTTTTTTTCCTGGTCGATCCGCACCTCGAGCTTGGCGAAGGCCTGGCGCAGGGCGGTTTCGGCCTGGGCCGGGTCTTTGCCCTCGGCAAACAGGAATCCCAGGTAACGGTCGCCCTCCGGCAGCGCCTGCACCTGTTCGCCGATGGCGATGGTGATCGTAAGGTCGGTGATGCCGGGAACGGCGCGGGCGGCCGCTTGGCCCGCGACCGCCAGCAGGCGGCCCGAGGCGGGCAGCGGCAGCATCATCACCCCGGCCGCGGTGCCCTGGCGCCGCAGCGATTCGATTGGCTGGCCAAGGGCCTGGCGCAGGATGATCTCTTCCAGCCCCAATCCGCTGCCGAAGCGCAGCATGCGCGAACAAAGGCCGCCGATCGAGCGGGCGGCGATCTCGAGGGGCCATATGCCGTCTTGGTTGATCCTGAGCTCGGCGTGGATGGGACCGTCGCGCAGTCCCAGCGCCGCCACGGCGCGGGCCGTGACTTCCTTGATGCGCTTTTGCATCTCGGCCGGCTGGCGCGAAGGGGTGGTGTAGATGGTTTCGGCGAAATAGGGGCCCTCGAGCGGGTCGGGCTTGTCAAACAGCGCCAGTACCGTGAGTTCGCCGGCCTGCAGCAAGCCCTCGAAGGCCACCTCGATGCCGGGCAGGTAGTCTTCGACGAGAATGCGCCGCGAGGTCGAGCGCCCGCCCTCGGGGTCGTGCTGGCGCAAGAGCGCGGCGATGCGGTGGAAGGCGGCGACGAACGAGTTATGCCCATCGGCCCGGATGACGCCGCGGCTGGCCGAGAAGGCCAGCGGCTTGAGCACGCAGGGAAAAGGTATGTCCCGGGCCTGGGCGGGGTCGTCATCGAGGCTGAAGAGGCGGTATTTCGGCCCCGCGAGGCCGCTCCCCGCCAGGGTCTCGCGAAAGAGAAACTTGTTGCCCGCTGCCTCCACGGCGGCCGCCGGGTTGTGCCTGATGCCCAGCCGGGCCGAGGCCTCGGCGGCGATCCAGGTGGTTTCCTCGTCGCTGGCGACGATGGCGTCGAGCGGCCTCTCGGCGGCCAGGGCGGCGATCTGGGCCAGCGCCAGGTCGGGATGGCGGAAGTCGACTTCGCAGGCCGTATTCGATCCCAGCCCGGCCAGCACCGGCTGCTGGTCGCTGCCGACGATGACTTCCGCGCCGAGCCCGGCCGCGGCCTCGAGGAAATCGCCGACCCGGTAGGAGGTGGTCGGGACCAGGAGCAATAATCGGGTCAAACCTGGGCCGCACGCATCAGGTTCTCGCTGGGCTCGGCGCAGCAATACCAGCCTTCGCTGAGGCTGGGTATGGCGGCGGTGCGGCCGAGAGGCAGCGCCGGCGCGGTCTCGCCCAGGCTTTCGTGGGCCCGCCGCCAGAGGCGTTCGAAGAGGCTGTGGCGCTCCTCGCCCGCCGTCTCGCCGGCGGCCACCAGGGCCATGTTTTCGTTTTGCAGGACGTCGACGGCCGGATCTGGATTGCGCCAGGCGTAGGTCAGGTTGTCGGCATCATAAGCGCCGCCGAAGCGGCTCCAGTCGTCGAGCTCGAGGATCAGCGATCCCGCCGGCACCAGCAGACGCAGCGCCAGTTGCACCGGGGCCACCGCGGCCACCAGATCGAGCTCCACGATGTCGCCGAGCAGCCCGCGATAGCCCTCGAGCGTGGTCCAGGGCGTAAACGGCACGAAGGTGGGCGAAAGCACGAGACCGGCCCGGCCCAACATTGCCACCGCTTCCAGGGCCTGGGCCCGGGTGTGGCCCTTGTCGAGGCGTTCCAGCACGCCGTCCTCCAGGCTCTCGATGGCCGAGACCACGAACAGGCAGCCGGTCTGGCGCAACTTGGCGAGTGCCGCCCGGTGGTGCAAGAGGTGCTCGACCTTGATGGTCACGTCGTAGGTAATTTCCGGGAACTCGGCGTGCAGTTCCTCGACCAGGGCCAGGGCATGGCCCGGGCCGTTGAGGAAATCGGCATCGCCGAAGCTGATGTGGCGGGCCCCCGCCGCCACCTGCTGGCGCACGTCGGCCAGCACCACGTCGCGGGCCACCACGCGGAAACGGCCGTCGTAGACCGGCACCACCGGGCAATGGCGGCAGCGGTGCTTGCAGCCCCGGCTGGCTTCGGTGTAACCGGCCAGGTGCTCGCTGCCGTCGGGCAGGCGGAGCTTGGCGTAGTGCTCCAGCCCGGGCAGGCCGACACGGTCGGGTTTTCGGAAGGCAAGCTTGTCCAGGTCGCTGGATTCGGGAAAGGCGTGGCCGCCGGTGACGGCCCGATATGTGGCGACCAGCGCCGCTTCGAATTCGGCGCCCGGCACGCTATCGCCCCCCAGCGCGCGCAGGTATTCGGCGTTCATGGGAGCATAGAGGCCGAAGAAACAAAGATGGGCCCCGGGGGCCAGCGCCCTCAACCTTGGCGCCAGCCCGGCCGCCAGGCGGGTGGCGGTGTGCATGGGCAGGTGCACCGCGATCAGCCGGGCCTCTCGAACCGCCGCCTCGTTCAGGGGCTCGACAGCCAGGTCGTTGCAAGCCACTCGAGCCCCGGCCGCGCCCAGCCAGGCGGCCGGCGAGGCCAGCGCGAAAGGTTGATGGCCGAGGTCGTAGGTCGAGATCAGCAGGGCGTCGGGCGGCTGCTCAGTAGGCACTCATGCCTTCCTTGCCGGGCTGGAAGTAGGGGTTGTCGCCGCCGGCGTGGTCGGTGGTGTCGAGCACCTGCTCGATCGACGGCACGGCCTCCTTGATGGCCACTTCGACGCCGTGCTTGAGCGTCATCGAGGCCATGCCGCAGCCTTGGCAGCCGCCTTCCAGGCGGATGTAGACGATGGTGTCCTGGACGTCCACCAGCGCGATGTGGCCGCCGTGCCCGGCGACCTGGGGATTGACCTGCTCGTCCAGCAGCTTCTGGATGGTCTGGCCCTCAATGGTGTCGAGGCCGGGCTTGGGGATGGTGTCCTGGTAATCGACGACGCGTTCGACCTGGGGCAGGTAGTGGCGCAGCATGGTCTGCACGCCGCCCCGCAGCATATGCGCCGCGCCGATGAACTCGATGATCGCGGCGCCTTCCTTGAATTCGTGGAAGATGACGTCGCCGCCCTGGTCGGCGGCGGCGGGGCGAATGCGGGTTTCCACCAGTTCCTGGATCTGGGCGCTGATGTCGTCCTGCCCGCCCCCGGCGGCCGGGGCCGTAGCGCCCTCGGCGCCTTCTGCCATGACCGGCCGGCCGGCCACGAAATGGTCCATGATGGCGCCCAGCACGGCCGGTTTGAGGGTCTGCCAATCGGCCTCGTCGCTTTTGGTCAGCACGATATGGTCGGCACCCAGGCTGACCCGCTCGACGGCCTCGATCTCGAACAGCCTGGCCGCCAGCGGCGAGGGGCCGGCCTCGTCGGCGCTGGCGAAGCTGGCCGTGGCGCCGGGCAGGACCTCGGTCCCGGGCAGGAACTTGAGCTCGGCCGGATCAGCGGTTTCCTCGGTCTGGATGAACATGGCGAATACCCGATTGCTGTAGTCAGATTTGTTAGGGATTTAGCGCGTCAGGGTGCCGATTTCAAGGGCGGCGGCCACGGGCCGCACTTTTGATTAAGAGGTGCCTGGCCACCCGCTCCCCCTCCCAACCACCCATCAATGGAACGCTCTGGGTGGTTGGGAGGGGGAGCGGGCAGCCGGTCCTAACTCGCGACATGGGTAACACATCTACGTCACGACATGGGTAACAGTTCAAACTATCGGCAGGGAGGAGCTGCCGATGCCTTGGACGGAGACCTGTGCAATGAATGAGAGGATGTGTTTCGTGTCGGCTTATCTTGACGGTGCCGAGAGCATCAGCGCCTTGTGCCGTGAGT
>JASLXG010000172.1 GCA_030740435.1 Alphaproteobacteria bacterium
CCTCGCCTTCACCCGCCTCGGCCTGCTGGCCGCCCTCCTGCGCCTGGATCTGCGGCGGGTTCGCCGGCTGCGGCGGCAGGGCATTGACGGCCGAGCCGTAAAGCGCCTGGATCTGGGCCGCCGGCATGATCACCGGCGGTGCCGGAGGCTGCGAGAAGCTCAGAACCTGCGTCGTCTGGTTGGCCACGTTGAGGACGATGGTGCCGGCATCGTTGGAGACCGATAGCTCGCCCACCGTGCCGTCATCATTGGGCAACAGCGTGATCGTGTTGACCTCGCCCTCGGCCTGCGCCTGGCCCGCCACTCGCGTGCCGCGGATGCCGATGGTGGCCACCGGCGTGCGCACCGACATGGCGTCCGAGCCCGACTTGGCGATCTGGCCCGAGACGAAACTGAAGACGCCCTGCACCACCGAGAACGAGGAATTGCCTTCGCCGCTTTCAGGGTCGAAGACCAGCTCGTCCATCACCATGCGGCCGTCCTCGCCCAGCGAGAACGTCGTGGTGTCGACGAAGACCACGCCGACCGAGGCACCCGAGCCGGTCTCGATGACGTCGCCCTGAAAGATCGGCGAGCCCGAGGTCAGGGTTACTTCGGTGCCGTCGGCCCGGGTCGCCGTGGCCGTGCCCTCGAGGGTCTGGACCTGGCCGATGGGAGGCGCGGCCTCTGATTCGTCAGCCTGTGCCAATTGCGCCGGCGCGGCCGGCCCGGTCAGGGCCTCGGCCAGGTCGGGCGGCACCCGGCTGCCGCCCTCGGTGATCAGTACGGGCGGCGCATCACTGGAGAAATAATCTCGCACCACCACGGTCTCGCCGTCGGGGCCCAGCAGCACCAGGTCGGCGCCCTCGCGGATGTAATCGGCGATGAGAAGAAAATGCCCGCCCGGAACCGTGACCGAGGGGCCGGAAGCAGCGTCAAGGACGAAATTCGAGGCCGCAGGGCTTGCTTGAGCTTGGGAGGTGTCAGGGTTTCCAGAGGCTGGATTCGATGACGCAACGGGCATACCGGCATGCGCCGGCTCGGTAACTGCCATCCCCGCTCCTCAGTGCCTCTTCGGAGCCACGCCGTTACTCAAGGCAGGGCGAGGTCGATGCCCTCCAGATATTCTCGGATTTTTTTTAACACTTTTTTAACTTTGCCGCCAGTGACGACCATCACAGATCAAAACCTCATGACGATCGCCAGGCCGGCGCCCTGGCGGGCCGGGCCGAGGCAGAGGCGGCGAAACTCATCGAAGCGGCGAATACAGATTTCCGCCCGGGCCTTGGGAAAGCGGGCCTCGAAGCCGTAGGGCGGTGCCGGGTGTACCCAGGCCGGGTATTGGCAGGCGGCAAGCAGACCGAGGAATACAATCACGATCAGACGAGGCATGGCTTCCTCCATTCGGTAATTCGACAGCCCTAGCCGGCATTTCCCAACCCTTCGACCGTAGGCTCGAATTTTGCGCCCCGCCGTTTCCGGCGGTTTGCCCTTTCGTGGACGGTGGCCCCGCTACCTTGGCAGGCAAACGGGATTTGCAGCACCTCAACTGCAACGGTTCGGAGTAATGAACAGTCGTTATAGATTTCTATGTAGGCACGCCAACAACAACAATTAATATGACGAATTATTTCATTCGCAAGGCCGTTGTGAATATTGTATTCAACATAAATATCGGACAAATTCCCTGAAGGCACAGTTTGCCTATACTTTGCCCCGGACCCAACATGATGACCGATGCCAAGATTTCCCCTATCGAGTTCGACGCCCTGGTCCTGGGCGCCGGCGTTGGCGGCCTCTGCGCCGCGGCCCGGCTCGGCCACCAGGGCTATCGCACGCTGCTGGTCGAGGCCAGCGGCCGCTTCGGCGGCCGCGCCGGAAGCGAGCTGATCGACGGCTTTCGCATCAACACCGGCGCCATCGCCATCGAGCCCGGCGGCGTGCTGGAGGAGACTTTCGACCTGGTCGGCGCGCCCTTCGAGGTGCGCCAGCCCAACCCCGCCGCCAGCTTTCGCTTGAGCGGCAAGCGCGTCGACGTGAGCCGCGGCGGCTGGGGATTTTTGCTCAATGGCCTGACCAAGAAGGCGGCCGGCATCATGGCCACCATGGCCGAGGCCAAGCAGGGCAAGCTGCCCGACGAGGACCTCAGCACCCAGGCCTGGCTGGCCGGCTTCACCAAGAACGAAACCGTGCATGCGGTTTTCCGCAACCTCTGCGCCGCCATTTTCGCGGTCAACGCCGACGAGCTGCCGGCCCGCGCCTTCCTCACCTACTTCACCCAGAAGGGAGCCTTCCGCCGCTTCGGCTTCTGCCCCCAGGGCAGCGGCGAATTGTTCGCCGAACTGGCCGCCGCCTTCGCCCGCCGGGGCAAGATCTGGTTGACAAGCCCGGTCGAGGGAATCGTCGTCGAGGGGGGCCGGGTGCGCGGCGCCCGGGTGCGCCACGAAGGCCAAAGCGTGACCATTTCGGCCCGCCATGTGGTCAGCAACCTGGGCCCCCGGGCCACCGTGGCGCTGGCCGGCGAAGCGGAGTTCCCACCCGATTATCTCGAAAGCATGCGCCGGCTGATCCGGCCCACGGCCAACATCGCCATCCACATCGCCAGCCCCGAGCCCTTGTTCGAAGATCCCGGCATCGTCACCTTCGGCAAGACCCAGCGGCTTTGCAACATAGCCAACCTCAGCGCCAGCTGCCCCGAACTGGCGCCCGAGGGCTGGCACCTTTACGTTGCCTTCGCCGTACCGGTGCCGGCCATGGGCGATTTCGACGCCGAGCACGAAAGCGAACTGGCGCTGGCCGACCTGAGGTGCGAATTCGAGAATTTCGACCGGGCCCGGGTGCTGGCAGTACGGGTGATGCGGGGCGAGTGGCCGGCCCAGCGCACTTGCGCCGGCTTCGATATGCCCCAGGCAACGCCGGTGGCCGGCCTTTGGAACGTCGGCGACGGGGTCAAGGAATACGGCGAGGGCGGCACCCAAGCCTGCGCCGAAACGGCCCGACGCGTGGTGGATGCGATCGTCGCCGAGGACGAGGCCCACCATGGAGACTGAGACCAGCTACTGGGAGCCCGAGATCGAGCGCCTTTCGCGCCCCGACATGGTGGCGCTGCAGCAGCACAAGCTCGTCGCCCTGGGCCAGCGCCTGGCATCCGACGAGAGCTGGCGGCAGCATTTCGCCAAGGCCGGCATGAAGGCCGAGGACATCGGCCGGCCCGAGGCCTTCGCCGAGCTGCCGATGCTGGAAAAGGCGGATCTCCGAGCCCTCTACCCCTACCCCATGCTGACCGTCGAGCTCGACCAGGTGCGGCGCTTTTGCGCCACCTCCGGCACCACCGGCCTGCCCGTCATGTTCGGTTTCACGGCCCGCGATCTGGGCGATCTTTTGCCGCGCCAGATGGCGCGCATCTATACCGCCGGCGGCGCCCGGGCCGGCGACATCGTCTACCAGGGCTACGGCTACGGCCTCTGGCTCGGCGGCTTCGGTTTCGACATCGGCGCCGAGGCCATCGGCGCCACCTGCTTTCCCGTCGGCCCGGGGCGCGGCGAATTGGCCGTGCAGTGGCTTCGCGACCAGGGCCATACGGTCTGTTCGGTGTCGGCGTTCTGGTTGACGCAGGTGGTGGCCCAAGCCAAAGAGGCCGGCATCGACCCCAAACGCGACTGGCGCCTGAGGCTCGGCTTCTTCGGCGGCCAATCCATCTCGGCGGGCTTTCGCGGTGAATTGGAGGCGGAAATGCCCGAGGGCTTCCTGGCCCTCAATTCCTACGGCACCACCGAGGCCGGCGGCCCCATCGTCGGTAATGCCTGCCCCCATTCGCACGACCACAACGAAATGCACCTGATCTGCGAGGACACCGTACTGACCGAGATACTCGATCCCCGGACGCTCGAGCCGGTGGGCCCCGGCGGCGAAGGCGAGATCGTGCTGACGACGCTGGAAAAGGAGGCCTCGCCGATGGTGCGCTGGCGCACCCGCGACCTGGTCAAGCTGTCCGAGAATCCTTACGACTGCCCCTGCGGGCGCCCCGGCCTGCCGCTGATCGGCCCCATCGTCGGGCGTTCCGACGACATGCTGAAGATCCGCGGCGCCATGGTCTTCCCCTCGCAGGTCGAAGACGTCATCGCCGCCACCCCGGGCACCGTCAAGGAGGCCTGGCAGATCTACATCGACCACGCCCAGGAGGAACTGGAGGAAGGCACGGTGGCTATCGAACGGCGTCCCGAAAGCAACGCCGGCAGCGCGGCGCTGGCGCGTCAGGTCGCCGATAGCCTGCGCGCCCGCTTGGGCGTCCGTCTTGAGGTCGATTGCCACGAATTCGGCACCCTGCCGCGCTACGAAGGCAAGGCCCAACGGGTCATCATCCGGGACAAATAGGGCTGGGCCAGGCGGTGGGGCGATCTGCTAGGATCGGCCGGCGTTTTCCAGGGGCACCCCCATGACGGCATACCTGAGGCCAGCCGAGCTTGAAGCGGCGTTGGCAGCACTGGCCACGGGGCCGCACACCATCATTGCCGGCGGCACGGATCTCTACCCGGCCCACGTCGGACGCCCCCTGCCCGGCCCGCTGCTCGACCTCACGGCAATCCCGGAACTCGCCGGCATCAGCGAACACGACGAGCACTGGCGCCTGGGCGCGCTGACCACCTGGAGCGAGCTCGCCCGGGCCGAGCTGCCGCCCTGTTTCGCGGGCCTCAGGCAGGCGGCCCGCGAGGTCGGCGGGCCGCAGATCCAGAATGTCGGCACGCTGGGCGGCAACCTCTGCAACGCCTCGCCGGCGGCCGACGGGGTGCCGGCGCTGCTGACGCTGGAGGCCCACGTCGAGCTGGCCTCGGCCCGGGCCACCACGACGCTGGCGCTCGAGGACTTCGTGCTCGGCAACCGGCGCACGGCGGTGGCCGCCGACCAACTGCTCAGTGCCATCATCGTGCCCAAGCCGTCCCGGCCCGCGCTATCGCGCTTCGCCAAACTGGGAGCTCGGCGTTACCTGGTGATCTCGGTGGCATCAGTGGCGGTGTTGCTGCTGTTGGAGGGCGCCAACGTGGCTGAGGCCCGGCTCGCCGTCGGCGCCTGTTCCGAGGTGCCGCTACGCCTGCCCGAGGCCGAGGCGGCGCTCAAGGGCGCGCCCCTGGACGCCGGCCTGGGCCAGCGCCTGGCAGCCAGCCACCTGACGCAGCTCGCCCCCATCGACGACCTGCGGGCGAGCGCCGCCTACCGCCGCGACGGCGCCCTGGTGCTGCTGCGCCGCACCCTCGAGGAACTGGCCCGGCCATGACTGAGCCCACCATCGCCTTCACCCTCAACGGCCTGGCCGTGTCGCTGGACTGCCAGCCCGGCACCCACAGCGCCGAGGCCTTGCGCCAATTCCTGGGCCTGACCGGCACCAAGCTGGGCTGCGAGGCCGGCGACTGCGGCGCCTGCACCATACTGCTCGACGGCAGCCCGGTCTGCGCCTGCCTGCTGCCGGCCGGCCGCCTGGCTGGGCGCAGCGTGGTAACCATCGAGGGCCTGGCCGGTGACGCCGGGCTGTCGCCCTTGCAACGCGCCTTCCTGCGCCACGACGCCGCCCAATGCGGCTTCTGCTCGCCCGCCATGCTGCTGACGGCGACGGCGCTCTTGCAAGCCGAACCCGATCCCAGCCGCGACCAGGTCGAGGCGGCGCTGAGCGGCGTACTGTGCCGCTGCACGGGCTACCACAAGATCATCGATGCCGTGCTCGATGCCGCCAACGACGCGGACCCCATAGTCCCGGATAGCGGCCAAGCCATCGGCGCCCGGCTGGACCGGGTCGACGGCCGGGAAAAGGTTCTGGGCACGGCTTCCTACGGCGCCGACGGCATTCCCAGCGATGCCATGTGGACCCGCATCGTGCGCTCACCCCACCCGGCGGCAGCTTTTGAACTCGGCGACCTTGATGCCTTCCAGGCCCGCCATGCCGGGCTCGAACGCATCCTCACGGCAGCCCAGGTGCCGGCCAACGCTTATGGCATCTTTCCCCACATGCGTGACCAGCGCGTGCTGGCCGAGGACGTCGTGCGCTTTCGCGGCGAAGCAGTGCTGGCCCTGATCGGCGAGCGCCAGGCCCTGGCCAACATCGCCGATGACGAGCTGCCGATCGACTATCGGCCCCTGGCTGCGGTCGCCGGATTTGCCGAGGCCACGGCCAGCGGCGCCCCGGCGGTGCAGCCCGGCTACCCCGACAACGTGCTTTGCCAGGGCGCCATCCGCTGCGGCGATGCCCAAGCCGCACTGGCGGCAAGCGCCGCCGTGGCCGAGGTCGACGTCACCACGTCGTTTGTCGAGCACGCCGCCATCGAGCCCGAGGCGGGCTGGGCACGGCGTGTCGGCGAGCGTATCGAGATCCACGTCTCGACCCAGGCGCCCTACGGCAACCGCGACGAAATCGCCCACATCATGGGCCTGGAAAAGAACGCGGTTCGCATCGTACCGACGGCCTGCGGCGGCGGCTTCGGCGGCAAGATGGACCTCTCGGTGCAGCCCATAGTGGGGCTGGCGGCCTGGCTGACGGGCCGGCCGGTAGCCTGCATCTATGATCGGCGCGAGACCATGCAGGCCACGCCCAAGCGCCACGCCGCCCAGATCAATGCGCGCATGGGCTCGGACGCCGAGGGCCGCATCAGCGCCATCAGCTTCGCCGGCGATTTCGACACCGGCGCCTATGCCTCGTGGGGCCCGGCCGTGACCTCGCGGGTACCGGTACACGTCCCGGGCCCTTACCGCGTTCCCCACGCCGACATCACCACCAGGGCCATCCTCAGCAACCAGGCACCGAGCGGCGCCTTCCGCGGCTTCGGCGTGCCCCAGGCGGCACTCACCCACGAGATCCTGCTCGACGACCTGGCCCAGGAACTCGGCCTCGACCGGCTGGAAATCCGCCGCCGCAATGCCCTGGTGGCCGGCGATAGCACGGTCACGGGGCAGCGGCTGGAGGGCGGCATCGGCTTCGTCGCCTGCCTCGAGGCGCTGGAACGGACCTGGCGGCGCGAGCTGGCCGCCGCCGCCAGCCACAATGGCCGAAATGGAACCAGCCGGCGCCACGGCGTCGGCATCGGCTGTATGTGGTACGGCGTCGGAAACACCGGCGTCTCCAACCCCTCGACCATCGAGCTGGGGCTGGGCGCGGCCGGCGAGGTGGTGCTGCATTCCGGCGCCCTCGACATCGGCCAGGGTTCCAACACCATCCTGGCCCAGATCGCCGCCGACGCGCTCGGCCTGCCGGTGGGCGAGCTCAGCTATGTCTTTGGCGACACCGACCTCACCGCCGACGCCGGCAAGACCTCGGCCTCGCGCCAGACCTACTATTCGGGCAAGGCGGCGGAACTGGCGGGGCGCGACCTGCGCCAGCAAATCCTGCGCCGCGTCAACGCCGGCGACGAGGCTCGCCTCGCGCTTGAGGGTACGGAGCTTTTGGTCAGCGAGAGCGGTGTCGACCACCGCATTGAACTTTCTCAGCTGCCGGCCACAGCCGGCCGCGACCTGGTGCTGCTGGGTAGTGGTACCTTCG
>JASLXG010000173.1 GCA_030740435.1 Alphaproteobacteria bacterium
GAGCTGACGGCGGCACCCAACGTCTCCCACGTCAAAAGCTCGCTGGGCATCCGCACCTCGAAGAAGGTCGCCGGCGTACCCATCGACACGTAAGCTTTTGTCGCTCACGGCGGCGGAGCTGCGCTCCGCTGCCTGCGCGGGCGCGCCTCAGGGGCGGCGGGTCGCGGTCGCTCCCGTTGCACCAAAACCAAGCAGCAAAAACCACACTTCGATATCGCCGCTAAGCCGCTCCCCGAATGGGGGGCGGAGGCCAAGGGCGCGGATGCGCCCGCCCGGTGAGGGTCTACAAAAGTCCGCTGCCTCCGCGGGGGCGCTGCAGGGGCGGCGGGTCGCGTTGCTCCCGTTGCACAAAATGACAAAGCAGCAATAAACACACTGTACCGACACTAAGCCGCCCCCCAATGGGGGCGGAGGCCAAGGGCGCGGATGCGCCCGCCCGGTGAGGGTTCAAAAAAGACTCGCCGCCACCCTATAACGCCAGATGCCGAAGGGCGCGTTCGCCGGCGTTCTGGCGTTCGCTCCACTTGGCCGCCACACGCAAAAGCTTTTCCGGCTCCAGGCCCAGATTGGTCAGGCACTCGCCGGTGCGCACCACTTCCTCGTAGCGCTCGATCAGGCCGCCCTGCAAACGGAAGCAGGCGACGCCTTCGAAATAGACCCGCCGGCCCGGCGTCGCCGCCATCTTCGAGGTATAGCTGAAGTAGTAACGCGCATAGCCCAGGCGCCCGTCAGCTACCACGTCTTCCATCTCCCAGCAAAACCGCTCGCCGTCGCGGCACCAGAGATCATGATACATGGCGGCGATGGCCGGGCGCCCGGCAAAGGCGCCGTAGAAGAGGTCGTCGTAAACGCCGTCCTCGGTAAAAAGGGCGGCCAGGCGGCCGCCATCGCCGGCCTCGACGGCGGCGCAAAACTCCCTGATTTGGTCGCTGAAATCCATGGCCCAGGCTATCCTCTCTGTTGACGGCACCCGGTGCATGACGTAAACAGGCGCCTCGGGCGGCCGGGCGTAGAACGCTCCTGCCCCGACTTAGGCAATTTCCCTATCCTTGGCTAGCGGGTTTTGGTCATGGCACGACGTTGCGAACTCACCGGAAAGGGCGTGCTCACCGGCAATAACGTGAGCCACGCGCACAACAAGTCGCGACGGCGCTATCTGCCCAACGTGCATAATCTTTCGCTCTACAGCGAGGTGCTGGGCCGCAGCGTGCGCTTCAAGGTGAGCACCGCGGCGCTGCGTTCGGTCGAGCATACCGGCGGCCTCGACGCCTTTTTGATAAAGGCCAAGCCCGACAAGCTGTCGCTGGCGGCGCGCCGTCTCAAGCGCGAGATCACCCAGGCCGTGGCGGCCCGCGACGCCGCCAGCTAATCCCATGTCCGACCGCTTGGTGGAAATGGGCGCCCTCTTGTGGCTGCCCATCCTGGCCATGGTCGTGGTCGTGGTGGGCTCCAACGTCGCCGTCCAATATCCCATCAACGACTGGCTGACCTGGGGGGCGCTGACCTACCCGGTGTCGTTCCTGGTCACCGACCTGACCAACCGCCGCTACGGCCCGGCCCGGGCGCGCAGCGTGGTCTACGTCGGCTTCGCCATCGCCGTCATACTGTCCATCGCCCTGGCCACACCACGCATCGCCATCGCCTCGGGCAGCGCCTTCCTGGCCGCCCAGCTACTCGACATCACGGTCTTTCACCGCCTGAGAAGGCTGACCTGGTGGCAGGCGCCGCTGTTGTCGTCGCTGCTGGCCTCGGCCCTAGATACGGCGCTGTTTTTCTCGCTGGCCTTTGCCGGCACGGGTTTGCCCTGGCTGACCTGGGGCGTCGGCGACTTCGGCGTCAAATTGGCCATGGCCCTGGCGCTGCTGATTCCCTTCCGGGCCCTGATGCTACTGGTGCAAAACCGGGCCCCGGCTTAGGGCAGCTTCAGTTCGAACTTCAGCAATAGCGTCCGTTGCAGCGGATTGAAATTATCGTCGGACAAGAGATAGACGGCGAGGCCACCCGACACCGGCACCACGGCCAGTCCCTCCATGTTGTCGACCGTCAGCGGCAACGTGATGATGGCGATCTGGCGGCCAGTCAGCGGCGCACCCGGCCTGATGGCGGCGATGATCTGCAACCGCGCCGCCGGGCCGCCGAGCGGGGTATAGCGCCGCTCCAGAACCATGAAGCCGCCGCCGGGCAGCGCCACCAGGTCGGTGGGCTTGAACTGGCCCGTTGTGCCATAGATCAGCGGCCGCCAGCTTAGGCCGTCATAGCGCCAGCCGCGCAGACCGCCAGCCACTTCCAGACCCTCGGTCAGCGCCAGCAGACCGCCGCCCTCGAGCGGCGCCAGCGCCTCGAGGCCGCCGTTCCGCGGCGCCTGGCCCAGCCCCGGCGGTGCCGGCAGCGCCCGGGGTACGGATTTGTGGGGATCATCGCCGGGGTAGAGCCAGATGCGGTGGCGGCGTTCGAAGGAGACCAGAAAACCTCCGTGTCGCCGCCTGACCGCCTCGGCATCCGACATCTTCTTGCTCCCCAAGGCCCGGCCGTCGCGGTCGAGCATGGCGCTGATGCGGGTCTCGGTCAGGCCGACCAGGCGGTCTTTTTCCTCGACCAGCCTGGCCGTCAGCCAATAGCCCTTGTCGGATACCGCGACCAGTTCGCCGGCGGCCAGCGAAAGCCCGGAAAAACCGCCGAAGCGGTCGTCGTCGCTGCTCAGCGCCAGACCGCCCTTGAAGACCAGTTCGCCGATGCGCTTTTGCGCCGGATCCTCGGGATTGAGGAAGAGGCGCCGGCTTTGAACCTCAATCGGATCGGCCAGAGCCACCGGCGACAGCGCCAGCCCGACCAGGAAACTAAGCCACCAACGCATGACAATCGCCGGCCAACGCGACCAGGTCGTGGTAAAGCGTTCGACGTCGATTGGCTGCGGGCGGAACTGGATCAACGTGGCATCACCGCGGTCATCCCATCAAAAGCCGACCGGATAAGGCAAATCGCCTACGACAAGGACATCTACCAATGGCGCCATTTGGTTGAGAACTAC
>JASLXG010000174.1 GCA_030740435.1 Alphaproteobacteria bacterium
CGGTCTTGTTCCTGGCCGTGTTGGCCATTCCCGAGGGCTTCTTCGCCGCCCTGCCGACGTTCACCGTGGGCGACTGGCTGGCCGTGCTGTTCATCGGTGCCTCCAGCGGCATCGGCTATTTCCTCTGGCTCTGGGCCTTGCAGAACACCACGCCGACGCGGGTGACGATCTTCATGGCGCTGAGCCCCATGACCGCCACGGCGCTGGGCTGGGTGTTGCTCGCGGAGCCGGTGACGGCGCTCTTCCTCGCCGGTCTCGCCGCCGTCGCCGCCGGTCTGGTCACCGCCCACTGGCCCGGCGCCCGCGAAAGTGAAGGCGCGGCCTAGAACAAGCGGCACCTCGAAAAGTGGTGCGAAAAGTGGTCCCTAGAAAAGTGGTCCCTGTCCCCACTTTTTGTTTGCTAAGCATTTGCGAAATAACGATTTATTTCCTGTCACAGGTGCCCAAAAAAGTGCTGCCTGTCACTACTTTTTGACTTTTTGGTCGCGCCCGCCTAGATCTCGCCCACCTCGTCGAGCGGGATGTTGTGTTTGTGGGCCTGGGCCAGGTTGGCGTAGCGCGGCGCCGCTATGGCCAGGTATTGCTTGTCCTCGTCGGTCAGCTTGCGCATGAACTTGGCCGGGCTGCCGGCCCAGATCTCGCCCGACGGAACCCGCTTGCCCGGTGTCACCAGGGCGCCGGCCGCCACCTGGGCGCCGCTTTCCACCACCGCGCCGTCCATCACCGTGGCCCGGAAGCCGACGAAGCTTTTGTCCTCCAGGGTGCAGCCGTGGATCAGGGCGCCATGGCCGATCAGCACGTCGTTGCCGATGGTCGTGCCATGCAGCCGCGTGGTGACGTGGACCACGGTGCCGTCCTGGATGTTGGTGCCGCTGCCCACGCGGATGAAGTTGGCGTCGCCGCGCAGCACGCAGTTGTACCAGACACTGGAGCGCGCCCCGATCTCGACGTCGCCGATGACCGCCGCACCGGCGGCGATGAAGCAGCTTTCGTCGATCGTGGGCGTGATGCCGTTGAAGGGCAGCACGAGGCCGCTGTCGTGGCCGGCGGAGGGGGACATGCTCACCTCGCTCGAAACTAAGGAAACAGCGGCTGCTGTTCGAGGCCCAGGTGTTCCTCGAAACCGAACGCCACGTTCAGGTTCTGCACGGCCTGGCCCGAGGCGCCCTTGACCAGGTTGTCGATGACGCAAACCACGATGGCGCGGCCTGGCAGGCGGTCGGCATAGGCCCCCACCAGCACGTGGTTCGAGCCCCGCACGTGGCGCGTCGCCGGCACCGCGTCCTCGGACACCAGGCGCAGAAAGGGCTCGTCGGCAAAACGTTCGTCAAAAGTGCGGCGGAGATCCTCGAGGCCGGCGTCCTGCGCCAGCTTGAGGTAGATCGTGGCCAGGATGCCGCGGCTCATGGGCACCAGGTGCGGCGTGAAGTTGATGGTCATGGCATGGCCGGCGGCGCGCCCGAGTTCCTGCTCGATCTCGGGGCCGTGGCGGTGGCTGGCGATACCGTAGGGATGGATGCCCTCGGCCACCTCGGCGAACAGGCTCCCTTCCTTGGCCGCCCGGCCGGCCCCCGAGACGCCCGACTTGGCGTCGACGATGATGTCGTCGGGCTCGATGACGCCGGCCTCCAGCAGCGGCACCAGCGGTACCAGGGCCGCGGTCGGATAGCAGCCCGGACAGGCCACTAGGCGGCTCTCGGCGATGGCCGCGCGATTGTATTCGGTAAGGCCGTAGACGGCTTCGGGCTGCAAGCCGGGGGCGTAGTGTTCGTGGCCATAAAGCGCCGCGTAGGTGGCCGTATCGGCCAGGCGGAAATCGGCCGAAAGATCGATCACCTTGATCTGGCCGGGCAGCCCGGCGATCAGGTCGCTGCGCTCCTCGACCATCAATTCGTCGACCAGATCGTGCCCGGTCTGATGCAGCAGCCCGGCCACGATTTCTTGCGTGGTGCCGTGCGGCAGGGCGCAGAAGACGGCGTCGATGTCGAGCCCCGACCACTCGACCTGATCGATGTGCATGAGGTCGGGAAGATCGAGGCCGCCAAGGTGCGGGAACACTTCGGCCAGCGGCCGGCCGGCGCTGCGCTCGGCCGTCAGCAGTACGATCTCGGCCTGGGGATGGCCTTGCAGCAGCCGCACCAGTTCGGCACCGGTATAGCCGCTGGCACCCAGCACCGCGAGGCGCAGTTTGTTGATTTGATCAGCCATGTTTCATATCCGGGGTAGCGCGATCACGATTCGCGCCTTCCTATTATCTGCGCCGCGCGCGAAAATCAAATAGCGGCACGGCCGCGGCAACGCAGAAGACAGCAGCGAAGGATGGATTGGTCATGAAACGCGTTGGTGAGTTCAGTCTCGATCGGGTGGTCGAATCGGAAGAGCCCTTGATCGCGCCGGCCGATTTCTTTCCCGAATCGAGCCCCGAGGTTTTCGCCCAAAACGCCGACTGGCTCGAGCCCCGCTTCGTCGATCCGGCGACGGGCAAGCTGGTGGTCTGCGTGCAAAGCTACATCGTGCGCACAAAGCTACACACCATCGTGGTCGACGCCTGCGTCGGCAACGACAAGCAGCGCAGCGTCTTTCCCCAGTGGCACCACCAACAATCCAGCTACCTGGCCGACCTGACGGCGGCCGGGGTAAGGCCGGACGAGGTCGATTTCTTCATGTGCACGCATTTGCACACCGATCACGTGGGCTGGAACACGCGCCTGGTGGACGGCCGCTGGGTGCCGACCTTCACCAACGCGCAGTACCTTTTCGCCCGCGACGAATACCAGGCACGTGAGAAGCAAATGCGCGAGGAGCCGGAAGGGGGCCACGTCCAGGCCTTCGCCGACAGCGTGCTGCCGGTGATGGAGGCGGGCCGGGCAGTGCTGGTGGACAGCGACCACGAAATCGAAGACGGCGTCCGGCTCGAGCCGGCACCCGGCCACACCGCCGGCAACGTGGTGCTCAACCTCAGCTCGGGCGGCGACCGGGCCGTGCTCAGCGGCGACGTCATCCACCACCCCGTGCAGCTGCTGCGGCCCGAGTGGTCGAGCCGGGCCTGTGAGGACCGGCCCCAGTCACGCCAAACCAGGCGCGCCTTCATCGAGCGCTATGCCGATAGCGATACCCTGATTGCGCCCGGTCACTTCCCCTCGCCAAGCTTCGGCCGCATCGTCGGTTTGGCGGATCGCTTCGCCTGGCGCGACGCCTGAGGGCGATATCGGGGCGGAAATGCCAAAGCTCGGTCTCCAGGATCTTCTGATCATCGGCGGCGGCATCAACGGCGTCGGCATCGCCCGTGACGCGGCGGGCCGGGGCTTGGCGGTTACGCTTTGCGAGCAGGGCGACCTGGGCGGTGCCACGTCGTCGGCCAGCAGCAAGCTCATCCATGGCGGTTTGCGCTACCTCGAACAGTTCGAATTTCGCCTGGTCCGCGAGGCCCTGGGCGAACGCGAGGTGCTGCTGGCCATGGCCCCGCATGTGGTGCGGCCCCAGCGCTTCTACCTGCCCCACGTGGCGCACCTCAGGCCGGCTTGGTTTATTCGTCTGGGTTTGTTTTTCTATGACCACTTGGCTCGGCGCACGAGCTTGCCCGGCTGCCAGAGCATCGATCTTACGAAACACGAGGTTGGCGATCCCTTGCGCTCTTCCCTGGTCAAGGGGTTTGCCTATTCCGATTGCCGGGTCGACGATTCCCGCCTGGTCGTACTCAATGCCGTATCGGCCGCCGAGCAGGGTGCCGAAATACTGGTTCGGACCCGCTGTGCCGAGGTCTTCGCCGAAGGTGGTTTCTGGCGAGCCCGGCTGCTGGACGAGGATGGCGTTGAACGCCTTGTCGAGGCCCGGGTTCTGATCAATGCCACCGGGCCCTGGGCGGGTGGATTTCTGCGTCACACCCTGGGCCTGGAGAACGCCAAGCCGCTGCGTCTGGTCAAGGGCAGCCACATCGTCGTGGCCAAACTTTTCGATCACGCCGGCGCCTATATCTTCCAGCATGAAGACGGACGGGTCATTTTCGCCATTCCCTTCGAAGACGATTTTACCCTGATCGGAACCACCGACAGCGACTACCGGGGCGATCCCGCTGAGGCCCGGGCCAGTGCCGAAGAGATCGATTATCTGTGCCGGGCGCTGGGGGATTACCTCGGCTCCGGGATACATCCGGCCGACGTGGTGTGGTCCTTTGCCGGCGTCAGGCCGCTTTACGGTGACGGTGACGCTGCGTCGCTGAGCCGGGATTACCGGCTCGAATTGGAGGCGCAACAATTCGAGGCTCCGCTGCTTTCGGTGATCGGCGGCAAGATCACCACCTATCGCCGCCTGGCCGAGGAAGTCCTGGAATTGTTGAAGCCCCATATAGCCATGGACCGGACCGCCTGGACGGCAGGGCAACCCTTGCCCGGGGGTGATCTCGGCGCAACCGGGTTGGAAGGCCTCTGTAAGCGACTCCGCCAAGGCTATCCCTGGCTCGACGAGGCCCTGGCAAATCGCCTCTCCAGGGCCTATGGCTCGCGGGCCGAGTTGGTTCTCGAGGACGCCCGCGACATCGCCGATCTGGGCCAGGACTTCGGTGCCGGCCTCTATGAGCGGGAAGTGGCCTATTTGATGGCTCACGAATGGGCCCGCACGGCCGACGATGTGCTTTGGCGGCGCAGCAAGCTGGGCTTGCGATTGACCCAGGACCAGTGTCAGCGGCTGGCCGACTGGATGGCTGGTGGCGGAGTTGCGGCATGAAGCCGCTGGCCGCGATTTCCTCCCAGGCCCTGGCGGGCCTCAAGGGCGTCTTCACCGACATCGACGATACCTTGACCAGCGACGGCAGCCTGAGCGCCGCCGCCTACGGCGCCCTGGAACGTCTTCACGACAAGGGTTTGCTGGTCTTTCCCGTTACCGGCCGGCCGGCCGGCTGGTGTGATCACATCGCCCGCATGTGGCCCGTCGATGGCGTGGTCGGCGAGAACGGCGCCTTCTATTTCCGCTATCACCGGGAGAGCCGTAGCGTGGAGCGGCATTTCTGTTACAGCGCGGCCGAGCGGGCGGAGCGAAGAGGCCGGCTGGAGGCCCTGGGCAAAGGTATCCTGAAGGCTGTTCCCGGCGCCGCCCTGGCGGCCGACCAGGCCTGGCGCGAAAGCGACTTGGCCATCGATTTTTGCGAGGACGTGGCACCGCTGCTCCCGGAATCGGTGAGCCGCATCGTCGAGCTTTTCACCCAGGCCGGTGCCACGGCCAAGGTCTCCTCGATCCACGTCAACGGCTGGTTCGGCAGCTACGACAAGCTCTCGATGACCCGCACCATGATGGCGCAAAGTTTCGGCCTCGATCTGGACGAGCACAAGGAGCGCTTTGTCTTTGCCGGCGATTCACCCAATGACGCGCCGATGTTCGCCTTCTTTCCGCTCTCGGTGGGCATGGCCAACCTGCTTGATTTCTCCGGCCGCCTGGAGGCCGAGCCGGCCTTCATCACCGCCCGCCGCGCTGGCGAGGGGTTTGTCGAACTGGCGGATCGTTTGCTAGCCGAGCGCTGAGTCGGGGAATCGCACTTGAGACCAGCGCTTGGGGGACTGTAGAGTGGCGTCAACAAAGCCACAGAACCCAAGTCTCTGCCGTCACTGACAAGGCAGAGCGGTGGTAGCGATAATTCACATAGGGCGGGGCGGTTCGTTCCAACCGCGTCCGCGGCAAAACCAGGGAGGGGAACATGAGTGTTGTGAGATTTTCAAGACGTCTATTGCTGGCCGGCCTCGGCGGGCTGGCAGGCCTGGCGATCATGGCCGCCACCATGCCATCGGCCGCGGCCGCCGAATGTCCGCGCGGCAATCTCGACAAACGTTTCTGCGATTGGAACGACGATCTGGTTGCCGACACGCCGGCGGATGCCAAACAATGGCTCAATCCGGACACCTTGGTGTTTTCTTATACGCCGGTCGAGGATCCCTCGGTCTACGAAAACGTGTTCACCGAATTCATGACCTACATGAGCAAGATAACCGGCAAGAAGGTCAAGTGGTACGGCGCCGATTCCTATGCCGCACAGGTCGAGGCCATGCGCTCGGGACGCCTCCACGTGGCCGGCATCTCGACCGGGCCGACGGTCTTCGGCGTCAATCTGGCGGGCTACGTTCCCATCGCCATCATGGGCAAGGATGACGGCCGCTTCGGCTACCGGCTGCAGCTCATCACCCACAAGTCCACCGACATCAAGACCATGAAGGACCTCAAGGGCCGCAACATCGCCCACGTCACGCCTTCGTCGAACTCCGGCAACCAGGCGCCGCGGGCGCTGTTTACCGCCATGGGCGTGAAACCGGATAAGGATTACAAAGTGACCTATTCCGGCAAACACGACAATTCGATCATGGGTGTCGCCAACAAAGATTATGACGCCGCCCCCATCGCCTCGAGCGTGCTCGACCGGATGCACGACAAGGGCGTCGTCAACAAGGACGACCTGAGGATCATCTGGCAGTCCAAGCTCTTTCCGACGACGTCTTATGGCTACGTCAACACCTTGCACCCGGTGCTGCAAACCCAGGTCGAGCACGCGTTCCTGACTTTCGATTGGACGGGAACGGCGCTCGATAAGGAATTCGGCAAGAAATCAGACCGCTTCATTCCGATTACCTTCAGGAACCACTGGACCGACATCCGCACCATCCAAGAGACCAACGGAACCGTCTATACCCAGGAATCCCTGGCCGGTCTCAAGGTCAAGAAGAAGAAAAAGAAGAAGAAAAAGTAAGCTCTCCGAAGCGGACCAACGGACCGACGGGCCGTCCCCCGCAAGCTGCGGGGGCGGTCCCGGCGGTTTCTTCAAACGAGTTGGCGGCATGCTCGAAATCAGCGATCTGGTAAAGCAGTATCCCAACGGCCTGCGCGCGCTGCATGGCGTCAGCCTGACGCTTTCCCAGCCCCAGGTGGTGGCCGTGATCGGCTCCTCGGGGGCCGGTAAATCGACCCTCATCCGCTGTATCAACCGGCTGGTCGAGCCGACCTCGGGCTCGATCAAGCTCGACGGCGAGGAATTGACCATGCTCGGCGGCGCCAAATTGCGCCAGGCCCGGCGCCACATCGGCATGATCTTTCAGGAATACAATCTGGTCGAGCGCCTGACGGTGATGGAAAACGTGCTCTCGGGCCGTCTCGGCTATGTCAGCTTCTGGCGGGCTTTCCGACGCAACTATCCCCCCGGGGACGTGCGCTCGGCCTTCGAGTTGCTCGAGCGCGTCGGCCTCGAAGGCCGCCACGACAGCCGGGCTGACGCCCTCTCGGGCGGTCAGCGTCAACGGGTGGGTATCGCCCGGGCCTTGATGCAGAACCCCAACCTGCTGCTGGTCGACGAGCCGACGGCGTCGCTCGATCCCAAGACCTCGCGCCAGATCATGCGTCTGATTTGCGAGTTGGCGCACGAGCGCGGCACGCCGGCCCTGGTCAACATCCACGATGTCGGCCTGGCGCAGGATTTTTCCGACCGGGTCATCGGCCTCAGCGAAG
>JASLXG010000175.1 GCA_030740435.1 Alphaproteobacteria bacterium
CGGAATGAAGGATACCGGGTCCATCATGCGGTACTTCTTGCCCGGCTGCTTCTTCATGGGACCCCAGAACTGCCCGGTGTTGGCCTGATGCGACTTGGCGTCGACCGTCAGGCTGCCCATCGGCGTGTCTATGGTCATGCCTTCCAGGGCCTTGATGACCTTTTCGGCATCGCTCGAGCCGGCCTTCTTGACGGCCGCGGCATAGAGCTTGACGCCGTTGTAGGCCAGAACCGGCCACATCGCGGTTGCCTTGGTACCGGCTCTCTTGGACAGCCGGGCCTGGAACTCCTTATGGGCATTGGTCGGCGAGTGGTACCAAAGCTCGTAGGTGTTGGACCAGACGTTGTCGGGATAGGAGGCGCCCAGCTTGCTCGCCACCTCGTGGCTGGCGATCTCGCCACCGGTGATGTAGACGTGATTCTTGAAGAAGCCGAAGGGCGCCGCCTGCTTGGCGAAGTTGACGAAATGGTTGCCCCACAAGCCGCTGGTCACGGTCTCGCAGCCGGCGCCCATGATCTGGGTGATGTAGGAGTTGAAGTCGGTGGCGCCCAGTTTGGGCCTGAGCTTGATGACGATCTTGGCGCCCGGCGCATGCTTGGGCAGGGCCTTGACGATGCCGTCGCCGAGGTCGTGGCCGTAAGCATAGTCGAGCTGGATGTCACAGACCTTCTTGCCGTTCACCTTGGCGACGATCTGCGCCATGGCGTCGCCCTCGAAGTCGGTGTTCGAGGCCGTGCGGAAGACGTAGGGGTGCAGTTTCGACGTCGTCATCTTGATGGTCTTGGGGATGGTGGCGATGTAGATCACCTTCTCCTGGCGCGCCACTTCCGAGATGGCCAGGCCGACGCCCGAGGAAAGGCCGCCGATCAGTACGTTGACGCCTTCCTTGGTGATCAGCTCCTTGGCCGCGGCCGAAGCGGCGGCCGGGTTGAGCTTGGAATCACGGCCCGCCGTGACCACTTTCATGCCAAGGATACCGCCGGCGGCATTGACTTCGTCGACCCCCATATCGTGGCCGCGCATGGCCGGGCCGCCGTAGATGGCGCCGCCGCCCGAGATGGGATAGAGCACGCCGATCTTGATTTCGGCGGCATCAGCACCGCTCGATAGCGCAACCAGCCCCAGGGAGAGGGCAACTGCACCACTGATTTTGTGAATCTGCCTCATCAACTTGCCTCCATGTGTTTTTATCGCAGGAACAACATAAGGATACCGAGCCCACCTCAATGAGCCCCGAAACAGCGGGCCGCCCCTCCCAGAATTCGATTCCGCCCGCGACCGCAAAGGCTACAGGGACTTGCGCCAATGACGCAAGGGCTGCGGCATGGTGAATGTTCTTGGCAGGCGTTTGGTTCAGGCTTCGGGGCACAACACGACCTTTATGCACTGGCGTCGGTCGAGCAACTCGAAGGCCTGCCCGACCTCGGCGTAGGGCAGCACGTGGGTCACCAGTTGCCGCAACTCGGCCGCCATGCCGGCGGCCAGGGTGGTGCTGCGCAGCCAGGTCTCGCGGTAATAGGCGCGGCAGCCGAAGATCTCCTTTTCGTCCAAGGCCAGCGGCAAACTGTGGAAGGGTGCCGGGGCGTGGCAATAGCCCACCAGGCCCAGCCGGCCACCGCGCCTGAGCGCCGCCAGGGCCGGCGCCAGCGCCGCCTCGTGGCCGCTGGCATCATAGGCCACGTCGGCACCCCTTGGCGCCACCCGGCGCACCGCCGCCTGCAGATCCTCGGCCTGCTGGTCGACCGCCACCGCCCCGAGTTGCTTGGCCAGTTCCAGCCGCCCGGCGTCGGCGGCGACGCCGGCGACGATGACCTCGGCCGCCCCGGCCGCCCGGGCCACCAGCAGGTGCAGCAGACCCACCGGCCCGGCACCCATCACCAGCACCGTGTCGCCGGCCGCCAGCGGCACGCGTTCCAGCACCGCGTGGGCGGCCACGGTCAGGGGCTCGATCAGCGCCGCCGCCAGCGGGTCGCTGTGGTCGGGCAGCACAAAGACGTTGTCGGCCGGCACGGCAATGCGCTCGGTTAGGCCGCCGGCGATGTGGCAGCCCATGATGCGCCGTTCCTCGCACAGCGCGTGGCGGCCCAGGTTGCAGTAATAGCAACGCCCGCAGTTGACATGGGGATTGACGGCCACCAACTGACCCGCGGCCAAGCCGCCGACGCCGGGGCCCAGGGCTTTGACACGGCCGACGAATTCGTGGCCCAAAACGTGGGGAAAGTCGGGCGCGTACTCGGCCGCGATGTCGTCGTCCCAGCGCCGGATGGCAAGGTCGGTGCCACAGAGGCCGCCGGCCGCCACCTCGATCAGCACCTGGCCGGCGGCCGCTTGCGGCTCGGCTATGGCGATCTCCTCGATACTGCCGGGCTGTGGCCGGATCTTGGCCAGGGCGCGCACTAGTACCCACTATCACAAAAGGATGGCACGTATGACGGCCAGGAAGGACCACAGAACGGACCGGGGGCTAGGAGCGTGGTCCGCCGTGATGGGGGACCATCACAAGGACCGCGGGACGACGTCCGATGGTCCTTCATGGCCGCCCTTTGGGTCGCTTTTCCGACGCTGTGGAGGGCGTCGGCAGCGCTTGCCGATGGCCCCGCATCGCCAGCGCGTTGCCTCCTACCCACAGCGCCGGCAAAGCGATCATACGTACCATCCTTTTGTGATAGTGGGTACTAGGGCGTGACCTTGGTCTTGACCTTTTTCGTTGCGTCCGCCGCCACGGCTTCGCCCTGGTATCCCAGTTCCTCCGAGATGCGGGCGGCGGTCTCGTGCACCAGCGGCACTTTCTCCTGCAAGGCCGACAGCGAGAGCCGCCAGATGGGCCCGGAAATGCCGATGGCACCTGAGACGTGACCGGTGAAGTCGTGCACCGCGACGGCGGCGCAGCGCACCTCGGGATGGTATTCGGCGTCGTCGAAGGCGATGCCGGCGGCCCGCACCGTGGCCAGTTCGCGGCGCAGGCGCTCGGGCTCGGTGATGGTGTTGGGGGTGCAGGCCTCGAGGCTGTTTTCGGTCAGAAAACGCTGCAGTTGCTCAGCTTCCAGGCGGGCCAGCAGGATCTTGCCCAGCGCCGTGGCGTGGGCCGGCCTGAGCGCGCCGAGGCGTTCGTTGAGGCGAAAAGGGCTGGAGCCGTCGGTGCGCGCCAGGATGATGATCTGGTGGCCCGAACGCACGGCCAGGTGGCTGGTTTCGCTGGTCGCCTCGGCCAGTTTCTCCAACAGCGGCGTGGCGACGCTGATCAGTTCGACCTCCTCGCGCGCCCGGGCCGCCAGCAAGAACAGCGGCCGGCCCAGGCGGTAGCGCTTGGTCTCGCTCTCCTGGCGCACGTAGCCCAACTGCACCATGGTCTTGACCAGGTGAAAGGCGGTGCTGCTGTGCAGCCCCACGGCCTTGCTCAACTGGGCCAAGCCGATACCGTCGGGCGCTCCGGCGATGGCCTCCAAAAGCGCGAAGGCACGGGCCAGCGACTGCACGCCGCCCTTTTCCTTGGCGCTGTTGTTGCCCGTCATGGCCGCCCCCATCGATCCCTCATCGTGAAACGCTATCTCTTGATGCTGTACAAGGTCAACCAGGGGCAGGATTATGGCCTTTTGGAAAGGAAATACCGTGATCGACGTTGCAGGCTTTGCCGTCAATACCTACGCCTACACCTTCTCCCACACGGCCGCCGATTGCCTCCAGGCCTACGCCGGCAGCGCCCGCGGCCTCGAGGTCATGATGTATCCCGGCCACGCCTGGCCGGACGATCTCGATGCCGCGGCGCGGCGCGATCTGGTCAAGCTGAGCGCCGACACCGGGGTGCCGCTGATCAGCCTCAACAGCCCCAACATCGACATCAACGTGGCCGCCGCGGCGCCCGGCATGCGGGCCTATTCGATCGACCTGGTGTGCCGCATCATCAAGCTTGCCGGCGATCTCGGGGTGCCCGGCGTGGTCTTCGGCCCGGGCAAGCAGAACCCCCTGATGCCGGCCCCGCGCGAGACCCTGCTGGGCTACTTCCAGGACGCCATGGAGCGCTTCGTGCCGGCCGCCCGGGCGGCCGGGACAAGGCTGCTGGCCGAAAACATGCCCTTTGCCTTCCTGCCCGACGCCGAGAGCCTGATGGCGGCCATCCAGCCCTACGACGCGGCCGACGTGGCCGTCGTCTACGATATCGCCAACGCCTATTTCCACGGCGAGGACATGACCGAAGGTTTCCGGACCGTGGCTTCGCGACTGGCTCTGGTGCACGTCTCGGACACGCCCACCCATGTCTACCTGCACGCCCCGGTGGGTGCCGGGACGCTGCCGTTTGCCGAAGCCGCCGCCGCTTGTCGCGGCGTTGACTACCAGGGCGAGGTGATGCTGGAAATCATCTGCCAGGACCCCGACAACGAGATCCCGGCCAGCGCCCAGGAACTGCGCGGCATGGACTGGGGCGGCTTCCCCGCCTAACAGCCAGCCCGCCAAACAAAAGTGGGGACAGGGACCACTTATTTTCCCAGTCCCGTTCAGCGCCAAACCCGCGGACAGCGCAGCTTTCGGGCCAAAAAGTGGGCAAAAAGTGGGGACAGGGACCACTTCACGCTTTTTTGAGGACTGCTAAGCAGGAACGCCAATTTCCCCTTTTCTGGGGCGGCCCATGACACGCGGACGTAAGTGGCGGCCCAGCTCCCGTTCCAGCATGGCGATGGCCGTGTCTGAACCGAGCGGCCAGCCGCTGCGCGTATGGTAGCGCAAGGTCTCGGCCTGATGCGGCTCCTCGGGCCCTTCCAGATAGGCCTGCCAATCCCCGATCAGGTCGGCCAGCCCCCCCGGCGAGAGCAGCCCGTCAGCTGACTGGCCGAGATGGTGGCGGGCGCTGCTCCAGGGCCAGGCCGCAGCCTCGCCGACCAAACCGGCGCGCACCGGGTTGAGTTCGACGTAGCGCACGGCGGCCAGCAGATGTCCCTGGTCCATGGCCGTGGAGTAAAAGCGATCCTGCCACAGGTGCCCGCACCAGCCCCGGTGGTGATTGATGCGCCAGGTATAGCGGTGGTGGGTGCTGCCGACGCTGCGGGCCAGCGCCGCCCGGCATTTTGGCAGCAGCACCAGATGGACGTGGTTGGGCATCAGGCAATAGGCCCAAACGGCCGCGCCGAAGCGCCGGCAGGTCTCGCCCAAGTGCCAAAGATAGGCTTGGTAGTCGCGTTCCTCGAAAAACACCCGCTGGCGGCGATTGCCGCGCTGGGTGACATGATGCGGCCAACCCGCGACGACGATACGTGCCTGTCTCGCCATGGCTCTCTCCTTCTTCATCGTATTGCTCCAA